>JBDKUE010000205.1:0-6876 GCA_039679855.1 Syntrophomonas sp. | reverse complement strand
AATGTTTAAAACTTTCCCTCCCATTAAAAAAACCCCTCTCATTTAGTACAATGAAATAGGAATTATATCCATTAGCTCTTTTTTGCTGGAAAAAATGGTTCTAATATGCACTGGTATAATCAATTTTTATATAAGGAGGGGTTAGACTTGTGAGGATCAAACATTTATTGTGCTTAGTTTTGGTGCTTGGCATGTGTTGTTCTGGCTGCGATTGGGGTTTTAGCCTGGATAACCTTGCTAAAAAGAACGGCGGTTCTGAGCAGAAGGACTCCCCGGCATCATCTGCCTCGGTTGAGTCGGATTGGGTTTTTAAAGTTGATCAAACTATGAAATACCATGCCCACGATACGGATTATATTATGACTCTTAAGATCAATGCGGTTAAAGAGTTGGGAACCGAAGCCCTGGGTAGGTACAATGGCACTATCTATTATAAATTAGAGCACGTACTGCCTCCTGAGGACGCCACCGGTTATAACTACTCCGAGTGTCCTGAACAGGCTATCACCTTTGAACTGGTTCCCTACAACCAAAAGGAATATGACGCGTTTGGCCAAAAGGTTAAATCCGGGGCGCTGGCGCCTTTGGGAAATCTTGAAAGCATGTGTTTACAGAAGCAGATACTGAATGGACGTTGGAAATATCACATCGCCGGGGAAGCAGGAGCCATAGACAAAGATGTTGCCAATAGTGTAAAAATGGACCTGCGGATTGGCGTTGCCGGGGGAATTGTTATGGTCGATGTCATAATGCCCGGAGATTCAGTGCCGGGTTTCCAGGGTGCAATAGTTCCACGACCTATTAAGAAATAACATAACCCGATTTTACTGTTATGGTTTTCCTGATACTAAATAACCTGGTTACAAAACGAGGCCTGAGTGAAGAAGTTCATCGGCCTCGTTTTGATCTTTCGTTTCTTTATTATGACTTTATTCGTATATCTCCAACCCTCCTGGTAAAACGTATCTTATCGTAGTATTCGATTAAGGGCAGGGCATATTTGCGAGTAGTATTTAGTAAATCGCGGAAAGTTGCCAGACTGAGCTCTTTTTCCCCGGCAAAATAATCATTCAATATTTCCTTCCCGCGCTCGATCGCCTGAGGAGTAAAATATATGTCCTGGTTTATTTTAAGCAGCTGTCCGCCATTTAACAGATAATTTACTATTTCATTGAATTCGGCTTCATTTATCTGCAGCTGCTGCTTGATTTCATCCAGGGCCGGAGGAGCAAAGGGATTGTTGTTCATAATTCCCATAAACTGCTCGATCGCGCCCAGCTGCCCTTCGTTGAGTTGAGGCTCAAAGTCTCCAATCAGAAGCTGGTTGTTTCTGCTCTTGATGGCTCCGGTCTCTTCCCAGTACTTGAGCATCTTGTTAAAGGCCTTACCGTCCACCTTGGCAAACCAGCGGCTACGCATGTCTTCTTTCGGATAGCCGGGGCGCAAGGGGAATCTTTTATGATATTCACTGAGCGTGGCGCTGATTCGATCTTTAATGTCGTCCATGGCCAGGGTGCTGATGAAACCGGCATCCTTTATTTCAAATACCCGGTCATCATCAATCAGCTGCATTAGCTCATCTTTAACCCGATCCCGATCAGCTGCGCATTTCTTACTCAATTCCTCCAGGCTTAAGATCAAGTTGGAACTGCTCTCCAATTCATGAAGCAGGAGATCGTAAAGAGTTCCTTCCTCTTTGACCACCAGGTCTTCCAGTACGTCCTCCCGAAAACGCTTCTGTTTGGGGGCCTGGGGATCGATAATGGTACCCCCGCCTATAGTGGTAACCGGGGAATAGTACCTGACTACAAAGCGATCCCCTTTATGAGCGACCACCGGTTTTTCCATTACTATTTGCGCATAAGCTTCTTCTCCGGGGGTAAGCTCATCTCGATCGAGCAGCACAATTCTGCCCATCGCTTCATCAGTCCCCAAATGAAAGCGCACCCGGTTCCAATTTTTTAGGGTCCGGGGGCTGGAGTGCAGCAGCCGTAGCCGGGTGTCAACCCGGTAACTGGGCTGCAAAAATCCCGGGCTGGCTATCCAATACCCTCGCTTTATTTCAGCCAGGTCCAAACCTTGCAGATTTACGGCCACTCGTTGACCTGCCAGGGCTTCGGGCACTTTTTCGTTGTGGACCTGCAGGGTCCTAATTCGTATAGGTTTTTGAACCGGCATCAGTTCCAGGCTGTCACCAACATTAAGCCGGCCTGACCACAGGGTGCCTGTCACTACAGTGCCAAAACCGGACATTGTAAAAACCCGATCAATGGGCATACGGGCCTGGCCCAGGGCAGGCTTTTCCTTGACTTGTTCGGCCATCCGGCTTATTTCCTCAACCAATTCGGGCAGCCCGGTTCTGTTTGTGGCAGATACTGCAATTACCGGTGCATCTTTTAAGACGCTCTTTTTAAGATATTCTTTAATGTCGTCTTCAACCAGGAGCAGCCATTCTTCGTCTACCAGGTCCATTTTGCTGATGACCACAATTCCCTGGTCTATCCCTAAGAGCTCTATAATATCCAGGTGTTCGCGGGTCTGAGGCATCACCCCTTCGTCCGCGGCTATGACCAGCAAAACCATGTCAATCCCGAAGGCGCCGGCCAGCATATGCCTGATGAATCGCTCGTGCCCTGGAACATCGACAATAGCAGCCCGCTGGCCGCCCGGCAGGGTAAAAGGGGCGAAGCCCAGTTCAATGGAAATGCCCCTCTGCTTCTCTTCTTTTAAACGATCGGTGTCAATGTTGGTCAAGGCCTTTACCAGGGTGGTTTTTCCATGGTCAATATGTCCGGCTGTTCCAATCACCAAAGGCTTCATGGCTGGTCTCCTTATCACGCATCACTGCCGGTTCATCGCCTGGGCGAACAAACCGGGTAATAATTTTATCTCATCTTCAAAGACGGTTCGCGCGCTGATAATGAGCCGGTCGTCCTGTTTACGAACCAGCATGGCCGGGTCACCCAGGCGCAGATTTTTGGCTGCTGTCTCTATTGAAATATTGGAAAATTCTATTTGCACTCCGTATCCAGGCATCTCATAAGTAGGGTAAGCCCCACCCCCGATAGTGTCAAAAACAGTACACAATTCTATTTCAGCGATTCGGTCATCCCCTTTAAACGCTCTGTGCAAGCCCCTTAACATCCGTCTAGCTTTCCCTTGCAGTTCTTCGGGGGACCGGCTCAACATGTTTATAACCGGCAGATTCTGGGATGGCTGTCCGCTGTGGTATTCCAATAAGGTCATTTCCAGGGCAGCCAGGGTCAGCTTGTCTATCCGCAGGGCGCGAAGCAGCTGATTCTTTTTCATGGCATCAATATAATGCTTTTTGCCAACCAGGATACCGGCCTGCGAACCACCCAGCAGTTTGTCTCCGCTGAAGCATACTATATCTGCCCCGCTGGCTACACACTCTGGCACATTGGGCTCTTCGAGCAAACCCCATTCACCCAGATTGAGCAGGCAGCCGCTGCCCAGGTCCTGCATGACCGGAACATTATATTTTTTTCCTAATTGGACAAGCTCATTTAAGCCAACCTCGCGTACGAAACCCATCACCTTGTAGTTGGAGGTATGGGCGGTAAACAGCATGGCGGTGTTTTCATTGATCGCTTTCTCAAAATCAGCGGGGTAGGTTCGATTGGTCGTCCCCACTTCGACCAAATAGGCGCCTGATTGCTTCATCACTTCCGGTATGCGGAAGGCTCCGCCTATTTCTATCAATTGACCGCGGGATACTATCACTTCTTTCCCCTGAGCAAAGCTTGTCAGTCCCAATAATACGGCAGCCGCGTTGTTATTTACCACCAGGGCGGCCTCGGCTCCGGTCAAACTTACCAGGAGATCCTCCACGTGCTGGTAGCGCGAACCCCGCTCCCCTTTTTCCAGGTCCAACTCCAGGTTGCTGTAGTATCTGCCCATCTCGGCAACATGAACAGCTGCCCTTTCACTGAGCGGCGCCCTTCCCAGGTTGGTATGTAGGACAACTCCGGTGCCGTTGACCACTCGTTTCATCTTGCCCCGGTTGGATTTGAAGGCCTCGTCTTCCACTCGGGCCAATATCAGCTCTGTGGCCTGATCTCGATCTATATCAATCTGGTTTTTTCGTATTTCATCACGCAGCTGGCCAGCTGCCTGCCGGGCTATAGTTAAAATATACTCGCGGTTGTATTTTTCAACCAGTTGTTGTACCCGGGGCTGTTTTATTACTTCATCTATGGGAGGAATATTTTTTAGACTGCTCACTTTTTACCTCCTTGCCCGACAATTTGCTTCATTACATTATAATACAAGTCCCTTCCCATGTCTTTTACTGCCCCCAACCACAGGGCGCCCAGAATTAGTACTCCGAGCAAGCCAAACAGGGGATAGATATAACCCACCAACTGGGAGAAGCTCTTCATCGATAAAGGCAGGGCCATAGTCATACTGAGTATTAGACAAAAACGGTAATTTAGTCCCGTGAATGCCGTAAACCGTTGGGCAAAGCCATAGGTATTGGCAATAGCTGTAGTGATTATGCCCATCCATAATACCAGAGTATACACGTGTTTAGCCGTAATCGATACTTGACCTGCTACGTACAGCATGGGGACTTCATAGTGCAATACAACCGGCAGATGTTTTCTGAGAGCCAGATAGGTTAAAAGCACCAGCATACCCAATATAACCCCTCCCCACCAGGCTCCTTTAATGGAATCTAACCGGTTCGCGATAGACTGATATTCGGTTAAAACCACCATCGCCAGCGAAAAATTGTAGGCTACATAGAGTACGCAGGAAACCATCCAATACCGTGACTCGGGATATACATAATATAAAACCGCACTGTTGACATCAGGGGATGCCGGTCCAAACGCCACCCAACCGGCTACCCCTAGCAGCAAAATTATTTTAAGAGGAACCAGAATATTATATGAAAAAACCAGGCCTCGTTTACCCCACAGAAGAAAGGCCGCTACCACCAGATAGGCTGCGATTATTCCTAAATTCTTTGGCAGGTACAAATGTTCATAAAAGACGGCGCCGCTGGCTGAAAACATAGTAGAGATACCCAGGAACAAAAATAGCCCCAAACCCGCATCTACTATCAGACTCATCCTGGGCCCCATAATGGTCGAAAACAAGGCTTGATAACGTGAAGTCTTTAAGTAGTGGGTCCGATGCATAAGCAGGGCACCGCTCATCCCGAACAAAAGGGTTGCGGCTAGAGCCCCCCACAGCCCGCCATCACCGTAGGAGACAAAGAACTGCACCACCTCCTGGCCTGAAGCAAATCCCGCCCCAATTACCGCACCCAGATAAGCAAAAATAACCATTAACCGTGTTTTAATTTTTTCTTACCCCCAGTCATGGCACCCGGTTGTTAGTCATAAATATTACTGGGGTCGGTCTTTTACAGCATAAAAATATTTCCAAAGGCAAGAATATTATGGAGATATAACTAAGGGGGGTATTCTTGGTTGTTGAGCAAAATAGCCAACAAAAACGCTCAGGCGTCATTCCATTATGAAGACCCTGGTTCTTTGAGCAAACTACAATCCAGTATCTGCTCCCTTTTTGCCTCAATAAACTCTGATTATTCCCGCCCCTTGGTCATATTAAATATTGGCACCGATCGCGCTACCGGTGATTGTTTGGGCCCGCTGGTTGGAACCCGCCTGCACAGCTTGGCATCTCGCATGGAAATATATGGCAGTCTTGAACACCCGGTTCATGCTACCAACTTGGAAGAGATTTTAGAGAGTATAAACAAGAGGCCGGATAGACCTATTATTGGAGCTGTAGACGCTTGTTTGGGAAACACGGATCGGATCGGGTATATTAACGTACGGGCAGGCAGTTTGAAACCTGGTACCGCGTTAAAGAAGAGTTTGCCGGAAGTCGGTGATTTTCACATTTCCGGAGTGGTTAATGTCGGGGGCTTTTTTGAACACCTGGTCTTGCAGAACACCCGTTTGTATATTGTGTATAAGATGGCCGATTTAATTGCCAAAGGTTTATACCTGGCGTTCAGCCAACTGAACCGCTATTCGGGAATAGACCGGCCTGTTAACATCAAGCTTGACTGATTCTGGTTAGGGATTCGATAACCTCGCTGTCTTCAACCCCTGCGAAATCCTGGTAAAACTGACCAACTGCATAGAATGCCGGGGGAATTTCCAAACATATGATCTCATCGACAATTTTAGAAAGGCTTGTGAAAGCACTGCCGGAACAAACCGGAACCGCTATAAAGACCTGTCTGGCTTTCATTCTGCGCAGATAACTGACCGCCCCTTTGATTGTAAACCCTGAAGCTATGCCATCGTCGACCAGCAGGATCCGCCGGTCTTTTGGATCGGTAGGCTGATGATAATTACGAAATTTTTTAAGACGCAAATTGATTTCATTCTTAATACTTTCCGCCAGTTTCATTATTTCTTCATGATCCCTGGCAACCAGCTCTTTGTCAACGCCCTCGTGCAAAAGGATCTCCCCATCCGGTGTAACCGCTCCAATAGCGTATTCCGGCAGGCAGGGATCATCAAATTTTTTAACCATTACCACATCTAGTGGCTTGCCAAAACCCGCCGCCACTTCTTCACCGACGACAACTCCTCCTCGGGGGACCGCCATAACCAGGTCAAATTCTATACCTTTAGATCTCAGTGCCTGCGCCAATACACGCCCCGCCTGTCTACGATTTTGGAACAACTTGATCACCTCAACAATTCCTGCTAAAAACCCTTTAGCTTTTTAGAAACATATATTTCTGGAAATGCTGAACTACCCATGGGAAGAGAGCCAAATTCCTTTATTCCGGCCCTTCGGAAGATTTTTTTAGGGCTCGCGACTGTTTAGAATGGTCCTTCGTACTGTCAGTTTTGTCGCTTA
>JBDKUE010000166.1:0-29442 GCA_039679855.1 Syntrophomonas sp. | reverse complement strand
TGGCGCAGGCCCTCGGGGTTCAGACCAAAGATGTTGTGTGGGATGCGGGGACTGCTACCATCACCCTGTCAAAGGGTGACCAGGCCATTCAAATGCAGGTAGGCAGTAAAACCTTGCTGATAAACGGCGCAGCACGCCAAATGGACGCAGCCCCGGAAATAACCAGTGGGCGAACCTTCCTGCCAGCGAGTTATGTCGCGCAAGGCTTTGGTTATTCGGTTGACTGGGATGCTGCATCACAGACCATAAAAATATACCAGGGATCTTCACCAGACCCATCTGTAAACAATATCAACACGCAAGCCCAGGCAGAACCGAAAACTTGGGAGGATTGGCCGGCGGCCAGCACTGATGATCCAAATCATCCCTGGACGATAGTTTTTAAGCAGGCCATGGACACCTCTACTATAAACAGCTTTAACATTTATGTATCACCAGACGTTGACGGCAGCCGCCGTATAGAGGGAGTTGGCATTACCAGCTCCGACAGCACCCATGCGCTGGTAAGCCCGCCAACTGGGGGATGGAAGGCCGAAACGAAATATTATCTTATTATTACCAGGAAGGTTTTAACCGTTGAAGGAGAGCCCCTGAAAGATTTCGTACGGATGCCTTTTAGCTTAACCGATGATAATTCGGCGGATTCCGAAGGGGTATTGATGCCCGATTATTGGATACCTGATATAAGCAAAACATATGTATCCGAATTTGTCTGGGATAATAATAGCAGTAAACATCGGAGCAAGACTACTTGGTTAAAGAATTCGGAAGGAGTTTACCAATGTCAGACAGTTTATGATGACGGAACAAGCAGTACCGATACATACACAATCAACGGTAATGATATTGAGTGGAGTGGTTCGGCCGATCATCCCGAGCCTACAACGCATTCACTAGTATCTGGAACACACACCGTTCTCAAACCGGTTGCGATCGGTGATACATGGGAAAACATTTATAGCACTACTACTACGCGCACTGTTGAAAATGTTGCAAAGTATAATTATCAATATAACTATAAAGAAAAATTGAGCTTTATAGGATACGAAGAAGTTAATGTTCTTGGAACAATCAAAACGGCTGCTCATCTCAATATTAAAGGGGAATCATATGCTTTGGATGGAAGCGGGACGGCTAGCTATAACTATGACTACTGGCTGGTTAAGGGTATCGGTACTGTAAAATATACCTCAAGTACAAACAATTCCGGGGGCAGCTTTGGGGGTACTGAACAACTGGTAGCAATTAGTGATACAGATATTGATTTCGGAGATCTCTGGAATATATAGTTGAAAGAACCGGGAAGAACGAGTTAATAATGTTCGTTTTAATCCCGGTTTATTTCCCGGCTTTTGATTTACAGATTTATCAGGCATTATCACGGAAATATCATTTATTTTGGATAATCAATTGATATATCCTATTAGTAGTGTTGAAAGAGGTAATATATGGAGGAATAAGTGGAGGCAGAGCTATGAAATACTGCAGCAAATGCGGCGGACAATTGAATGATGATGACCGGTTCTGCAGGGGGTGCGGGTCGACTGTTCAGGTAGAGGATAATGGATCCAATTCAGAAGACGATATGACATTAGCTCTGTCTTCAAAAACAAATAACATACACTCCAGCAGTGGTTCAACACCAGTCTGCGATACCCCTCTGGCCGCCTCGGTTAAAAAACCCGGAGGCGGGTTAAGGATGAAAATCGTTTGGGGTTCGTTGCTGGCCATTATGTTGGTTGCGGGCGGGTTCTGGGGATGGAATACCTTTGGAACCGAAGCCCGAGTTCAAGCTAAACTTGATCTGGCAGTCAAATACTTGAGTGAAAACGACTACGAGAAAGCCATCCTGGCCTTCAATGACGCCATTAAAATCGATCCGAAAGAAGTAAAAGCCTATCAAGGTTTGGCAAGGACATACACTATTCAAGGTAAATATGATGAAGCCCGGTCCACTTATGATAAAGGTCTGGCCGCGGTAGCAGCGGAGAAAAAACAAGCTCTGCAAATTGGCCTAGCCGGTATGTACATAGACCAGGGGCAGCTGGATAAAGCGGAACAGGCCTTTCAGGAGATAAATAACAGCAACCCATCCTGCCTGGAAGCCTACTTTGGACTGGCCATGGTCTACCAGCAGAAGGGCGACAACCCCAAAGCGGAAGCGATGCTGCGCAAAGCCGTTGAAAACAATCCCAACGAATACCGGGCCTACAATACCCTGGCTTTATATCTCAAACAAAACAACCGCACAGACGATGCCTTTAACAACCTGGCAAAGTCCCTCACCCTGGAAATAAACCAGCAGGAAGCCTATCTGATTTTGACTGATCTTTATAAAGGCAACTGGAATGCCCTGCAGTCTATAGCTTCCCTGGTGGCTGATAGACAGCTTGCCGCAATGCTGCAATTCTACGGCTATTATGCCTCCGGGGACTACCCCAAAGCCATCGCCTTGTTTCAAGAAAGCCTCAGTCAGCAGAGCGGCAATCAAAAAGCCCGCATACTGGCTGCCATAGCCATGTTAAAGCAAGGTGATAAACCGGGAGCCGAAGCACTGGTAAAGCAGTTGACTAAAGAAAAACTGAACGACTGGCTCTTAAGTGACCTGGCTAGATACTATCTGGAAGCTGGTGCCAAGGATAAGGCCCAAGAATATGCCCTTAAGGCTCTTAAAGCGAATCCCACCAACCTGGACGCCATTGCCTTGCTGCAAACTATAAACAGTGCGGATTCCAACACAAAGATTTATGCTGCTCAAGCTTTACTCTTCAACTGGAAGCCCATAATTAAGGTTAAAGAGGAATTACTGGGGCTAAATCTTCTTGTTATTGCTAAGGATGCAAATAATTTTGATACAGCACACCTGACCCCTAATTATTGGATACCCGATATCAACCTAAAATATTTATGGGGTTCAAAAAAGATTATGACCTGGACTCAAACTCCCGATGGTAAATATGAGTGTGAATTGCATGATATCGGAGGCTATTCGGAAGCCGATACCTATGCAATTGAGGGGGATAGCGTTTTGTGGATTTCCGGCTACGGGGGCGGAAATGGTTCATTCGTAGTATCCGGACAAAGAATCGTATTGAAGCCTGTTAATCCAGGAGAATCCTGGGAGAATAGTTATAAGGCAAGAGACGAGGCCGGGGGCAATATCTTTGACTGTTTTGAAAAACGCACATTTATAGGTATGGAGCCGATTAATTTTATGGGTAAAGATAATCCAGCGGCCCATATCCATATCGAAGAGAGAAGTTCAATACAAGACATCTGGTTAATCCAAAATATTGGAATTGTTAAAAAGGTATCAAACTACGGTGGAAAACAAAGCATCGAAATCATGACTGAGGCCAGTGGTGAGCTTAGTCTCAGTTTAGATCAAAAGCTAATTGAAGCAGTCTCCAATAACAATACAGAAGAAGCCAAGAAACTTCTCGAGGCAGGCGCTAATCCAAACGCCGAAGGTGAATCGAAAAGTTCTGTTTTATATACTGCTGCTGCCAAGAAGAACCTGGAATTAGTAAAGACTCTTCTTTCCAAGGGAGCAAAACCCAATACAGCTAATAACTCAATGAAAAGTACACCACTGCATATCGCAACATCTTTTGAATGTACGGATATTATCGATGTGTTGATTGAGGCCGGGGCGAATCCCAATGTCCAGGACGTAAATAAAGACACTCCGCTTCTCAGAAGCATCCAAAAAGGAAATTATACTATTATGCAAATACTATTGAACGCCGGGGCTGATCCCAATGCCAGAGACCTTTGGAATTCAACCCCATTAATAAGGGCTGTTCAAGCAGACAAAGCAGAAATGGTTCAGCTTCTGTTAAACAAGGGAGCCGATGTAAAGTTGAGAGATAAGGGCGGTAAAACGGCTTTGGACTATGCCCGGGAAAAGAATAATGCAGAAATTCTCAGTTTGCTTAACCAATAGGAGCTTGAGGTGCCCGGGGTAGAAGATAAAATTGAATCAAGCACCAATTCTGCTAAAGGCCTAGATGCCCGTCCGTTCAGCGCCGGGGAATAAAAAAAGGCTGACGGCTCAAATGGAGAAACTGGTCTCATGCTAGATCTAGAAAATTCCATTAAGATAATCTTAAGTGTATCGCAAGCCCGGATTAATACCGGGTTTTTTGCTGGCCCTATTTATCATGGCTTTATCAGGGAAATATCATTTATTTGAGAAATAGATTGATATATTCTATAAGTAGTGCCATAAACGCTTGCTTCACGGTGGGAACAACGTAAAAAAGAATTGAGCTTACTTCTCGCCTATCGACTGTATTGGCGTGATGGGAATCACTCCCCGCTTACTTGGCCGATGTATTGCGGCAGATAAGTGGCAAGGTTTGCAGCTAAATAATTATTGAGTATCAACCAGGAGAGGAGAGAGGATGATGTACTGCAGGAAGTGCGGGCAGCAAATGCCTGATGAAGAAGCCAGGTTTTGTACTAACTGCGGACACTCTTCAGGTAACGGACCTGAAAACGCGGTCCCCCCGGTTCGAACAGATATAAGATTAAACAATACTGCTTCGGGGAAGGATAACAAGGCCGTAATCATTACAATCGTAAGCGTACTGTGCGTTATCTTGCTGCTGGTCTTCGTGACCAGGGATAAAGCCTCGACGAGCAGCAATTCGTCTTTGCTATCTTCATTCACTTCGGCGGTTTCGTCCACCACTACACTCAGCAGTCCCGAAGACGTGACAATGGCGTTTATGCAGGCTGCCTACCGAAAAGACTTGGAAGACTTGACCCCGTTGTGCTACCGAAAAGATCAGGCAGAACTTCTGGGTGGCCTGGCCATTGGTGCATTAACCGATTTGTCTTCTGACATGAAAATCCGTCATAAGCCTACCAGCTGCAAATTGGTAAAGAAAACTTCCACCAGAGCCGAAGTCGAAGTATATGATCAAAATCACAAGGTGTTTTGTTTAGTCAAACTTGATAAGATAGATGGCAACTGGAGGGTGGCATATCTATGATGCGCCTCGTTTTATAGAAATATAGCAAAAAGGGCAGGGTAAAAGAACGTTTTATCATCCCAGATTTACCGAAATATTAGGTTATCAGATAAAATTTTAGTTATCAGCAACCGTTAAGAAAACCGAATTTTGATAAACCCCGTCGGCGTAAAGGGCATACTCATAGCGCCCGGGAATCGGGGACAGGGGGGCATCAAAATCGCCAAAAGGCTCGCTCTGCATATTGTAAATGGTGGAGCCGCTGTCGCGGTTAAGGCAGCGCATTTCGAATTTGGCCCGCGCTATTTGCCCAGTTTTGAGGGTTATAGCCTTACAGCCAATACTCTGCAATGCCTCACATGGTATGACATATTCCCCGGAGTCAGGATTGATGTAGTTCGATATGTCGTAATCAAGCCAGTAATGCCCTGAATCCATTTTAATTCCCCATAAATACATAAACGCTTGCTTCCCGTTGGGAACAACGTCAAAAAAGGTTGAGCTTACTTCTAGCCCATCGACTGTATTGACTTGATGGAACCACTCCCCGCTTCCTTGGCCGATGTATTGCGGCAGTTCCAGTTTCTCCTTGGGCAGTTTAAACCAAAAACAATCTTTGCCTTTGGCCTCGATTTCTTCCCGGTAAATCTCCTGCGAACGGTTGCCTACCCTATAGGTATATACACCAATTAGTTTGTCGGCCCGGATGGGAGAACTGGATTTGTAGTACGCGTAAATATCTTCAGATTTGCTAAACGCCAAATTGTTATTGTAAATTGGCTGCTTGTCTGAAGTAACACCACGACAGGTTGTATTTGAAGTGATTCCTTGCTCAACGTTTATGATGTTTTTTACACTATCGTATTCGACCATGCAATGGGCAGCCTTGGCATAAAGCTGCAAGGGCACCATCACGTAATCAATCCTGTCATGGGCCTGGTTCCAATAAAAAACGGGGTCGCTGTCCATTTCAAACGATTCCAGTAAATCCATCTGATCCGTAAGGCCGGCCGAGTTCACATGAGCTTTATATACATTTACCTTCCTGCTGCCGGGATAAAAACAGGTAAGGATGTTGCATGAATTTCTATATACGTAATCTTTGCTGTTACCGGTCATAAATAGGCCCAGCATCAGGGTTCCGTTTACAAATCCCACCGGTGTATGCTCTATGGTAAGTTCCTCTCCGTCAAATAGAACCTTTGGTACTGCGGGTTGGCCTGAACTTATTTCACCAGTGGTAAGTATGACTCGATCTTTATCCCCATCATATGAGACCTGGCAGCCCAGGCTTTGGCCGATAAATCCCAGGGGTACCATGGTTCGTCCATCGATTATCAGTGGCGGCACGTCCAGGGTAAGGGACTGGCCGTTTTTATAGGCCGTTGTGTTATTTATATATAGAATGATTTGAGCGGATCCGCTTGAGCCTTTAACGCACTGGCTCGCTCCATCCCATTCAACTTCAGCGTTTAGGGCTCTGAACAACTCGCCCATAGGCACTAAGATGCGCCCGTTTACGTTTACAGGGAGGTTGGTAAAGTCCACTTTTTGCCCATTTATGTAAACATCGGTCGCATAGACCGGTTCGGATGCGAATACAAATACGAGTGCCAGCATAAAAAACGCGGCCCCTATGGCTTTCTTTATCACTTCGTGTTCCCCCAATTCATTACTGCCTTATATTTCAATTCGCCATATAGAAAGTGGATCCTTTATACGGAAATAGAGTTCAACCCATAAAAATGCTTTCATTCCTTTGAATTAAATTATCATCAAACTGTCAGGAGTCTTTCATTTTTGTAAAGGCGGAAGGATCGTCAAACAGCCAGGTGAACCAGAGCAGCTGCCAGGCCCTGGCATTATGCGGAAACCGGCTCTTTTATACCCCTTGGTATGAAGGAAAAGGCTTATATTCCATGAATCTCGATGGAAGCGATATAAAGACAGAATCTGCATGTACTCACCCTAGAAAAAAGACCTGTTTAGAAAATGTCAAAAAGCGAAAACCACTTTACAGAACGGTTTTCGCTTTATTATTTAAGAAACGCTATTTTACCCTTTTCAGAAATACCTCATCCCAGATCTCCCCGGTATCAGGTTTAACCAGATACCATCCCAGGGTGGCAGTATGGCCTCCCTGGGGATAATCGACACTATCGTATACATGAAAAAGAAACCCGTTGCGATCCGGCTTCCAATCAACATCAATGCAGAATTGATGAGAATTGCCATTACCCGTATATTGGCGGCCTTTCTTCTCTTCTTCGCGCCAGGAAGGTTTGTAAGCAAAAAGTATTTCCCGGGCTTTTTCTTTCTTTTGTTCCATAGTCAACTGGCCACTGCTGCTGGTAGTAACAGCGCTTTTGGAAGTGCGGGCGATTAACTCAAAGTTGAAACTGGATGTACCACCGTCCCTATACACCTTTTGGCTTGTTTGACGGACTACACCCATGCCTTTAACCATCCATAAATCAAGGGTTTCTTCCTTTACAACGTATCCTTGTTGATAATCACTGCTAACATTGTCAATTAAATGAACGTGTGCAGCTTCAACAGATTCTCCCATGACCTGGATAGTCTCATTGCCCAGGTATTTCCCGTGGCGCTGGTGATTTTCCGTCCATTGTTCTTCAGAATATTCTCTAAGCTGATAATTATTGGTCCATTCCTCCTGGGGCAAAACAAACATGATTTCGGCTTTTTCCTCGGAACCTACTATCGTTTCGGCAAAGCCTTCACTGGCTTCCTGCCCGCCTTCGGTTTTAACCATGAAAACGCCAGTAGAAGTAGCGCGATGAGTGGTGTTTTCAAAAGAAACATATTGGGTCTCCTGCTGCCTGGATTTTTCCACATACAAACCGTTGGCGTCCTGCTCCCAGGTGGTCAAGTATATAGAATTTACCCGATCCTTTCTATAGGAAGACTCTGTTTTGAATTTGTAGGCAAAATTCAAATCGGGGATATAATAATCCATGCTTAGCGGTTTCTGTTTTTCAGGGAAGGGTAATTCCAGCGATGCCTTCTTTATTTCCTTTTCTACGACATTAACCGGATCCCAGCTCTCGACGATAAGCCAAATCTGATAGATCCGAACCATGCTGGCGTCTGATTGGTCGATGGAAGCGAGCAGTTTAATAAGTTCAAGATTATCGGGTCTTTGTTCCAGGCTTTTGACCGCCATATCGCGCGCCCTGGTTGCATCTCCGGATAATATATAATACCGAACCAAATCCACTATTATGGAATCAGCATTTTTATCTGCGGTAATAACTTTGACCAGCTGCGCTGCCGGTTCCTTATCGCCGCTGTTGAACATGCAAATGGAAGCCAAAATGGAGGCTTTAAGATTGTTCTTATCCTGCTCCAGGTTGGAATGATACAGGGATAATGCCTGAGCATATTTCTGATCCGCACAATAGGCATAGAATTTTAGCATGGCAGCAGTTTTGGCTGCCCATGTATTATCGTTCCTGCTTTGCAGACCCTCCCAATTTCCTTTATATACATCTGATAATATGATATAGGCATCGTCCTGGTTAACTTCTAAATCCAATGACTTTACGATGTAGGAGAGGGCTTTGTCTTTATCATTACTATCTGCGTAATACCGGGCTGCGGCATTGTAAGCCCGGTAGTTCTGTGGATTTCCCTTTATACACTGTTCCAGGACAGTTAACACTTTTTCCTTGCTGCCCTGTTGCTGGTATACCATCGCCAGGCCGAGGTAGGCATCAATGCAGGTTTTGTTTGCCTTGATAATTTCCTGAAAGAAGACCTCGGCCTGTGCCAGATCGCCTTTGTCTATATACATACCGGCCAGGCTCAGGCGCAATACGAGTTGGTATTCGGGCTTGACCGCTGCCGCTCCACGTTCATAAGCAGCTTTAGCCTCATCATACTTACCTTGTAAAGTATAGGTTTTGGCCAGACCCTGGTAGCTTTTCACCTGTTTGGGGTCGATTTTAATGGCATCATTAAACGCCAGAATAGCCTTTTCATAATTGTTCTCACTAAGGTATTTTACGGCCAGGTCCAGCTTGGCCTGTGCTCTTGCTTCAGTCCCCAGTTTCCACCAGCCCCAGGCGCCGCCGGCGGTAAATAGAAGTACCAGGCTTATTAACGCAGCAATCATACCCTTTGACAATTTGCGCCGTCCTCCAGATTTTAGCGATGGGGCAGGAACATTGGGTATCTGCGCATGGTTCGTCGATTGATTGAAAGTATGCTCTCTACCATAGCCGGGAGCCGTTTCCGGATTAGACTGTTGCTGCTGGCTGTCAAAACCGTATGTATTTGTTTCGTTCATTGTAGAAAAAGCATTTCCACAGGATTCACAAAACATGGAATCATCAGTGGCTGGTTGCCCGCATTGGCCGCAGTACTTCATGTTTTCCTCATCTCCCCGTGTTCATTGTTAGAAATATTTGATAAATGCTATGGATAGTTTTTCTAAAAGCAAACTATAGACCTGCTAGTGAGGAGCCATCCATTATTCAATTACTGCATTATATTTGAATTCGCCATATGGAAAATGGATCCTTTATGCGGAAATAGAGTTCAAGTTAAAATCATTAAAATATCAGGAACCTGTCATTTTTATGGTTGTCCAGCTGTTATATAATTGGAAACAGGGCCAATGTAATTACTAATTTTGGTTTTGATGCGGAGGGGGAAGATTTTGAAATACTGCGGTACATGT
The DNA here is from genome assembly GCA_039679855.1 of Syntrophomonas sp. Lineage (GTDB taxonomy): Bacteria > Bacillota > Syntrophomonadia > Syntrophomonadales > Syntrophomonadaceae > UBA5314. Next base: position 19,761 of record JBDKUE010000166.1, on the reverse strand, counting down.
GGCCAAGCAGCAAGCGACGATTCGGGATTCTGCCAATCGTGTGGTCAGGCTTTTTCCAACCAGGCAACTGTATATTTAAATCCTGATACGGATGGGGCAGGGTGCGATCTACAGCATAATGGACCTCCAGCGGAAGCTGGGCCCGATCGAATGTCCGCTTTAAATCCACCGAAAGCAAAAGCAATCAGGTTTAGAGTACTGATTGGCGCTGCCCTGGCGCTGCTCCTGGCTGCCGGAGGTTTTTGGGGTTGGCAGAATTATGGAACCGAAGCCCGGGCTCAGGCCAAGCTGGACCTGGGGATCAAGTACCTGAGCGATAATGATTACGAAAAGGCACTCCTGGCGTTTAATGAGGCAATCAAGATCGATCCCAAAGAGGTAAAAGGGTATCAGGCCTTGGCCAAAACCTATACCTTACAGGGTAAATACGACGATGCCAAAGCTGCCTATGGTCGTGGATCTGCTGCGGTCGACGGACCAAACAGGATAAAACTCCGGTTGGATTTGGCCGGAATGTATATAGACAAAAAAGACCTGGGTGAAGCCGAAAAAATCTATCTGCAAATAACTCAGGAGGACTCGAAGTGCGTAGACGCTTATATAGCTCTCTGCCTAATTTATCTTCAACAGAACGACAAGACGCGGGCTGAAGACATCCTAAAGAAGGGTCTTACGGGTAATGCCCATGATTATAGGATGCAAAATGCTTTAGCCGAGTTTTACATTGAAAATGGCCGAAAAGATGAGTCTATCAGTATTTTGAGAACATCCCTGGCTTTAAAACCAAATCAGAGCGAGGTCTACCTGCTGCTGAGTAAAGTACGAACCGAGGATAAACTGATTGAACTTGGGAAGCAATGGATAACCGATAATGAAACACTTTCAGGTAATCTACTGATCATCTGGGTTCTAAACGGGCAAGGGGAGTATTCCAAGGCTATAGATTACTATAACAGCCAGACCCAAAGTATAAAGGATGATTTGACCGCCAGATTGTTAATAGCGGAAGCATATGCTCGTCAAAACGAAAAAGAGCGGGCCCGAGAGATTCTGAGGAAAATGGATTTATCAAATCTTAAAGATCCCTATGCTTTAATTAGGGCTGCCGCCGTTTTCCTTCACATGGGGGATAAGGAGGAAGCGTGCCGGTGGGCTCAAAGATCCCTGGAATTGGACGAAAAGCTGATCGAGGCATATAAAATCCTGGCTGTGGCTTATATGGACACAGATTCGAAGACTACGAAAGAGTGGAACACGAGGTATCTGTTGTACAGCAATCAGAGCGTGCAATACACTCGGGAGGCCATGAAGTCGGGATTGATGACGGAAACCGATGATTTGATTAAGCGGGTGGTCTTTAGTGATAACACGGCGCAATTGTACAGCCAGGGTTTAAGTAAACGCAATGATGGAAGTATAGGCAAGTACAACATTGCCTGGACCAACAAAGTATATATGGATGTTAAAAACGATGTGGCCTACCTGGCTATGTTTCTCAATGGAGAGCAATTGCGCTTCCACACCCGGGAGGGTTTAATCAACTGTCCTATTGCGAAAAACCAGATGTGCAAAGAAATAATTATCCGTCTGCACCATCCCAAGGTCTTTTATGAAAATGGGAAAGAGGTTATACGTTTCGAAGCTTATGGCGTGAACTCCCCCGAAGCTGCATACCATACTGCTGATATCATTTGGAAAGGGTTAATACCTTTGGAGCAGCACTTAACAAGTCATGGCAAACAATTGGAAAGCTATATTTTTATCGATGTTCCAACGCAGGGACAATGAGTCGGTGCGAATTTGATAAATATCGATCGAAAGGGAGCATTTTCCTCTCTTGGGCCGGGTTGGCAAAGCTCATTGAGGACGATATTAGATGATGGATTTTGGACTAAGCGAAGAACGTTTACACGCGATAAGAAGTATACTACTTAAGTATCCACAGGTAAGCAGGGCTTTGATTTTTGGCTCCCGAGCCAGAGGAGATTTTAAGCATCACTCCGACATTGATTTGGCGATTTATGCTGTCGATAAAAAAACGTTGGCACCTGCGCTATTCATTGATCTTGACGAAGCTGCTGGAATTTATAAAACCAATATTATCAATATGAATGATCTTGAAAATGAAACCTTACGGGAGCAAATAATTGAACAAGGATACGAAATATATTCAATACGTTAGAATAAGATATAAGTCACGACCAGGGCGGCTGCCCTGGCTTTTCTTTTCTTGCCAGCAATACGTCATGGCCGGGGTAAAACACCCGTCCATTTAATATTATTATAGAGTTGTCAGGGAACTATCATTTTTGTTGCCATCCGGCTGTTATATAATTGTAAGCAGGGTAAACAAGATACCATTTAGTGCGGTCGGGAGGAAATAACTATGAAATACTGCGGTAAGTGCGGTAAAGAAACCGGTGAAGATTCGAGATTCTGCCAATCCTGCGGGCATGCCTTGTTTGGATCTCAAAATGCTTCAGCCGTAGTTCTAAATCACAATGCTGATGTAGATAATGCCAGACTGGGACTTCAGCCTCATGAACCGGCATTAGATGATTCAGCCAATTGGATGAAGGTCTCCAATGAGCTAGCTCTTTCAAGTCCTCCAAAAGCAAAAGGCATCAAGTTTAAAGTTCTATTTGGCGCCGTTCTGGCTCTGATATTAATGGGCGGTGGCTTCTGGGGATGGCATAATTATGGAACCGAAGCGAGGGTTCAGGCCAAACTGGATCTGGCAGTTAAATATTTGAGCGAGAACGACTATGAAAAAGCCATCCTGGCTTTTAATGATGCTATTAAAATAGATCCGAAAGAGGTAAAAGCCTATCAAGGGTTGGCCAGGGTTTACACTATTCAGGGTAAATATGATGAAGCCAGGTCTACCTATGATAAAGGTCTGGTGGCGGTAGCAGCGGAAAAGAAACAGACCCTGCAAATTGGCCTGGCCGGAATGTACATTGACCAGGGGCAGCTGGACAAAGCGGAACAGGCCTTCCAGGAATTGGCTAACACCAATAAAAACTGTCTAGAAGCCTATTGGGGCCTGGCCATGGTCTACCAGCAGAAGGGTGATAACAGTAAAGCGGAAGCAATTCTGCGCAAATGCATTGAAAACAATCCCAACGAATACCGGGCGTACAATACTCTGGCTTTATTCCTGAAGCACAACAACAAAGCGGATGATGCTTTTAACAGTCTGGTCAAGTCTCTTTCCCTGGAAACAAATCAACAGGAAGCTTATCTGGTTTTAAGTGACATGTACAAAGGGCGCTGGAATGAACTTCAGTCCAAAACATCCTCCATTTCTGACCAGCAGGCAGCTGCAATGCTCCAGTTCTACGGCTATTATGCCTCCGGTGACTACCATAAAGCGGTCACTAATTATAATGAAAGGCTCAGTCAGCAAACCGGCAATCAAAAAGCCCGGCTGCTCGCGGCAATTGCGACGCTCAAGCTTGGTGACAAACCTGGTGCCGAAGCGCTTATTAAGCAGCTTGCCAAAGAAAAACTGAATGAATGGCTTTTAAGTGACCTGGCCGGCTACTATATGGAAGCAGGAGATAAGAGCAAAGCCAAAGAGTATGCCCTGAAAGCGCTAAAGGCCAATCCCACCAATCTAGAGGCCATCGCTTTACTGCAGACCATTGACAGCGAGGATGCGAAGGCTTCAATCTATACAGCCCAGGCCCTGCTTTACAACTGGAAGCCGGTGATCAAAGTCAAGGAAGAACTGCAGGCCATGTCCAAAACATTACCCGGGGATGCCAAACAGCCTGTTATCAACATTCCCGCTAACACCTCAGACCGTCTGGAGTATGGCAATACAGTCGGAAACAGCATCAACGGCGGCGTAGCCTGTCAGCGGGGAGAGTGGATATACTTTACCCCATATTCAGGTGGACTCTGCCGAATCCATCCGGATGGAACCGGCCTTGAGCAAATCTCAAGTGACCCGAGCCTTGCCAGCGGAATGAGTGAAATAAATGTCACCGATAAATGGATAATCTTTAGCCTGGGATTTCACCAGGAACTTTATCGTATGAGTAAGGATGGCAAGAACCTTAAACAGATAAGCAGCCAGTGGCATGCTTACAATGTCAACGTATATAAAGACTGGGTATATTACTCACCGAATTATTCCGGACTTTATCGTACCAGCATTGACGGCAGCGCAACCCAAGAGTTGGATGCTTCCAATAGCGTCCAAAGTATTAACGTAGCTGACGATTACATCTATTATTCCACCGATAAGAATGTATACCGGATGAAATTGGATGGGAGCAATAAAAAGGTCATTCCCGGCATTCGTTCGCTCAGCTTCAATGTAATTGGCAATGTAATTTATTACTCAAACATATCAGATAATTATAAGCTTTATAAAGCCGGAATCGATGGCAGCAACCCGCAGAAACTCAATGATGACACATCGACGTTTATCAATGTTTCGGGAGAGTGGGTCTACTACAGCATCAGAAACGAAGATTATAAAGTTTATCGTATTCGAACCGATGGCGTTGGGCGACAGAAACTCAACAATGACCAATCACGCGAAATCAATGTAGTTGATAATTGGGTGTATTATACCAACAGCGGAGATAACTACAGGCTTTACCGTATGCATACGGACGGCAGCGGGCGTCAGGCTATCACTCCTGCACCTTAATTGCGGAATTTTCTCTGGATTAGAAATTAAAAATACGGACTCAAGGATTGGCGGTGGTTAACACAAAAAAACGTAGCACCATTACTGAATTTTGATATCGAGTTTTTAAGCCAGGGGAGGATACATAAATGAGTTGTTTCGGTTTTATAGGCAACGTCGGACCATGGGAGTTGATATTCCTGCTAGGTTTTATTGTGGTCGTTGCTGTAGTTGTCATCGTAATAGTAGTAGCCAAATCAACAAACACACCGCCCATGATGAACCAGGGAGATATACCAATCTCAGGACCAGACGCCGCTGCGGGGTATTGCCGGCAGTGCGGTTCCAGGGTTGAAACCGGTTCACTATTCTGCAGTAAATGCGGAACACCTGTGCAATGACAGATTTACAATCTCAACCGCCAACATGGTTGGTAAAGAGAAGAAATATAGCTCTTTTGATATTTGTTGCCTCAATCTTATCAATTCTTGGCATATTGAACGCCAATCTTTTGCGTTCTCTTACCGTGGAAAACGCACCTGAGCCCGTAGCCCGGGTCTTTATGAAAGCGGTTATGGATGGCGACTCGCAAGCGGCAAGAATTCTCTGCTATGATCCTGAGCCGGTTCGAGTTAATTTGATTCTTGCCTTGACGGAAGTATCCATAACGGATATGTCCCCGGACCACATGATATATCACATCCCCTCATTCTATCATGTTTTAAAAACACCAAATGGTGGGGTTGCAGTGGACGTATATGACCAGAACAATGTGTGTTTTCATACCCTGAAGTTTATCTATATTGATGAAAAATGGCAAATTGCTGATGTTGAATATTGATACCCAGATGCAAGTTCCTCCGGGAAGGATACTCCGAACTTATAAAGGTAGGAACCCGGCTTAGCTAGGAGGCGGGTTTTTTACCGTTTAGGGAAGGGGGGGTCAATGATGTTTGGTTTTTTATCTGAAATATTCTTCGGATTTATGCTTTTTATAGTTTTTATTGTTGCTGTAGTTTTAATTGTAATTGCTCTGGTGATGCCCGCCAGGAAATGCCCGAATTGCGGCATGGTGCAGCCCAAGTTTAGGAAACCACAGAATGCCCAGCAGGCAATGTGGGGCGGATGGACTTGCCATAATTGCAACTGTGAAATGGATCGAAACGGACAGCCTCTACGGTAGTTAATATTTGCTGTTTACAGGCCGCTTTTTAGCAGACATGGTGAAAGCAATGAGGCCGGCTTTGTTGAAAGATACTTGCCAGACATGGGAGGAAGGACATTGAAATATTGCGGTCAATGCGGTAAACAGACGGATGATGAGGCCGGTTTCTGCCAATTTTGCGGCTATGCCTTTTCAGACCGGCAAAAAGATGCAACAGTAGCTTTTGACTCAAACGATACGCCTTTTGTTCTCCTGAAGACCAGGCGGTAGGCGGGGAGCAGAGTGCCCCCGATAACAGCTTTTCATCACCACAGCCTTCTTTAGGGGCCGAAACTCCATTGGCCCCCCCCTTTACAAACCCGCCAAAGACTAAAGGGCCCGGCGGGGGGAAAAAACTTAAAATACTTATCGGGTCATTGCTGGCCCTGGTGTTGCTGGCAGCCGGGGGATTCTGGGGCTGGCAGTATTTTGGGACTGAAGCCCGGACCAAGGCCAAGCTGGATCTGGGGGTTAAGTATTTAAGCGAAAACGATTATGAAAAAGCGGTTTTGGCTTTTAACGAAGCCATAAAGATCGATCCTAAGGAGGTAAAGGGCTACCAGGGCCTGGCCAAAACTACACCCTTCAGGGCAAATACGATGATGCCAAAGCCGCCTATGAACTGGGGAGCGGCGCGGTCAACCCGGAATCGCAAATTGTGCTCAAGCTCAGTCTGGGTGGGATGTATATAGACAAAGGGGATCTATCACAAGCTGAAGCCTTTTTTCAGGAAATTATAAACAGCGATAAAAGTTGTATAGAAGCCTACATGGGCCTGGCTCAGGTCTATCGGCAGCGGGGGATAAAGGAGAAAGCGCAGGCAGTACTGGAGCAAGCGGTTAAAGATAATCCTCAGGACTACCGGGCTTACAATGCCCTGGCTCGTTTTATGGCTGACTATGGCGACCGTGAGCGAGCATTCACCAACCTGATCAAATCACTTGATCTGGAAGTCAATCAGCAGGAAGCCTATTCAATTCTGAAAACATTGTACAATGGCAAATGGACTGATTTGATCGCCCGGGCGGATGCTGCGGGCAGTTCCAAAACCGTGGCCATGCTTAAATATTATGCCTATTTTAGTGATCAAAAGTATTCCCAGGCCTTATCCCAGTACCATGATCGACTGGAAGGAGATCAGAGCAATCTCAAGGCCCGGGCTCTGGCAGCTGTTATCATGCGTAAGCAGGACAGCAACCGGGAGGCGGAATCCCTGGTTGCCGCTCTGCTCAAGAATACGGCCAATCAGGGCGTCCTCATGGATATAGCCAGGTATTACATAACAGCGGGAGCAGGCGAAAAGGCGGTGGCCGTTTTAGAGGATATTATCAACAGCGGGCAATACACCGATCTGGCCGAGGCTTCCCAATTGTTAAAAGAACTGGCTGCCCAGTCGCAAGGTGAGAAATCATACCAACTGGCGACCCGTACTCTGTTATTTAATTCCAAGCCGATAATCATACTGGTGGCCGATCTGGGAGATGTGCTGCCCTCGAATATCAGTCAAGCTGGCAAAAAATTGGCCCTAAATGAAGATGCCGATTGGGTTACTGTCGCGGTACCCCTTAATGCTCAGGTATGGGAGTATACTGGTAGCACCAGCTATGACAGGCAAAATGCCAACCTGGTCTTAACAGCGCCGGTTGCCTGGCAAGAAGGGCGAATATGGCTGAAAAAGCCGGTTAAACCGCCATTTAAGGTATCATTTGAATTCCTCGGGGGTGGTGGGAACGGCGAAATGGGGCAGGCCGACGGTCTGGTCTTTATGTTCAACAAAGATAAAAACTACACTGAAGAAAAAGGAGGCTCGGTAGGGTTTGGCAGCAGCACCGGTTATGGAGTGGAGTTTGACAGCTTTAACCTGAATAACGGTCGGAACGAGAATTCCTGGGATCCCATCGGTGAGCCACATATTGCCCTGCTGCAAAACACCTACAAAACTCACCTGGCCTATACACCGAGCAGTGTCAGCAAAGACAACCGGTGGCATACAGCCAGAATCAATGTATTACAGGATCAGATCACGGTGTGGGTGGATGAACAGCAGGTAATGAGCTGGAAGGGGACCTGGAATGTATATTATTCAGCCCTGGGTTTTGCGGCGGCCACTGGCAGTGGCAACAACTGGCATTTGCTTAAGAATTTCTCAATCAGCACCCGGACCGGGGTGTTAAATTTCACGGCCGATGAGCTGCAAATCAGAACCCAACAGGAAGAATACCTGGATAGTTTGCCGTGTGCTGCCCATGGCGTTAATTTTCATATAAACTCCTGGAAGCATTCTCAGAAAACCGGCCCCTTTGAGGATATGAGCGGAAACCGTATAAGCAGAGGCATTGGAATATGGTCAGATAATGGCTACAATTCCGGTGTCGGTTATGCCGAGTATGATATCAGCACCCGGCGTAATTGCCGGTTTGAAGCTGATTTGGGACTGGAGAAACGTTGGAACGGCAGCCACGGCAGCACAACATTTATAATCAAGGCCGATGGAAAAGAAGTATATAGTTCCGTTTTCAAAGATAATGATGCTAGTCGCCATGTTAATATTACCTTACCCGCTGATACCAAACGCCTGCGCCTTGAAGTTGATCAGGTCAGAGGCTCGACCGGTACCCACGGGGCCATATGGGGGAACGCCAGAATAATTCAAGAGTAACCGGTCAGGTATTTCGCTTCGCCAGTAGAGCAAAAGCAGAGCCTGCTGTTTGATACTCATCAACAGCAGGCTCATTTGTATGTACTGTTTCCTGTTCCTACCTTCAGGCTGCTAGGCTATATCAAAGGTGAATTCAATATCGGACAGCATTATGGCGTCACCGGGGGCCAACGGCCGCTGTTCACCGGGATTCAACCTTCTTCCATTCAGACAGGTGCCTGCCTGAGAGCCGTGATCGATAAGGAAATAGGAATTGTTCTGACTGATTATGCTGGCGTGAACCGCATCTATGCCGGGCCGGCTTTCATAGTAGTCAGCCCTTACTTGATGGGAGCCGATAGAAAACTCTGCTTTATTCAACGGAATAAGCTCGTCACGGCCAGGGCGCTGGACCACCAGGAATCCAATCGGGTTTCCGGATATCCAGGGATCGTAAGATGGGATTCCGGTGTTTTTGCCCTGGTTGACAGCCATATGTTGCTGAGGTGCAGCTGTCGCCGGCGGGGCGACACTGATGTTAAGCGGTCCGGCGGCTGGCGTTGGCGGGGCGACACTAACGTTAAGCGGTACTGCCGCCGGGGCGTCAAAACTCTTTAACTGGTTGCCGCACTTGTTGCAGTATTCATTACCTATCGGGTTTTTGGTGCCGCACTTGGCACAGAATTTAGCCGGTCCTTCCCGGGCTGGTGGATGAATTGGCTGTGCAGCCGGCGTGCTGCCCTTGCTTTTCTGCATCTCGATGACATTGAAAACACAGGCGCCGGCGAATAGAAGAAAGGCCACAATAAAACCGGATTCCCAGGAAGTAGTTAAAACTCCTTTGCCTTCTTTGGCAACCCCGTTATCGAAAAGGGTTTTTAAAGCAAACAGGGTGACCACCCCTAAGCCGCCTACAACGGAAGATGCCATGAACCGGCTGCGGTTTTGCCAAAAGCCCAGGCCAACTCCGGATACGGCTAAAACCACCCCGCCCACCGCCAGGGGATTGGGACCTTCCTTGTGCTCTTCTTCAGCCGACCAACCGGTAACCAGCTGCATACCGGTCAAAGTGACTGACATCTCTTTGGATTTCCCGCAGGATACCGTAACAAACGGAAGGAAAAAACAGAGCAGGATTATTCCAAACAGAGAAGGTGAAAGGTATTTCTTTAGACTGTCCATATGATCCTCTCCTCATTTTATTCGATAACAAATCGTTCAATTTACTTATAATCTGGAAGAGCTTTTACTATGAATATGACTTGTCACCGCCGGTTTCAGGTGGTATTTATCGCAACGATAAACTTCTTCTCAGCAATCTGGATTCGGTCCCCGTTAGTTACTGGGAAAACGACATATGGCACCAGTCTCTGTCCGTTCAGGAAAGTGCCATTAGTGGAATTCAGGTCCCTTACGGCGAAACCGTCTTTTGCAGTAATTACTTCCATATGTATGCGTGATACGCCCGGCAATACTTCCTGGTAATCCGCGTTGACCCCGCGCCCGATCACGAACAATTCTTTGGTTATCTGGATAGGCTCTCTACCTTCATCACCATCCCTCATCAAGCTGCAAGATAAAGATGGTGCCCGGCCTGTCTGCTGGGGCAGCGCGCTGTTATCAATTTGGGCAATGGTATTTTGCAGATCGGCAATTATTTTTTGATACGGTAATCTATCAGTTTCATTGTCAATAAATTCCTGAGCGTAACGATAGGCCTCTACTGCGCCAGTCAAGTTGCCCAAATTGATGAGATTTCTTCCCAGGTTGGTAAGGACCCGGGCTTCGGGCTGTAAACTATGGCCGGGACTGGGTTCATGCTTTTGAATCGTAACCTGGTTCAACTCACCCGGCGTTTGCTTTCCGGGCGGTGAACCGGTATTAAGGGCATACTGCCACTCGGAGAAGCGGGGGCAATCGGCTAGGCTCTGACTAAACCAGGCTTTATCAAATAAGCCGCTCACTTCAGAGCCCCAAAGCTCATTTAAAATTCGGCTCAATGAAGAATATCTTTCGCATTTTTCCTGCATTTCACCGGGATCAAAATAGCTTTCACCCCAGGATTCGGCTCTCAGTTCGGGAGAACACCAGGCCAGGATTTCTGCTATCAATACCGCACCGGCGAAACGGTCCGCATCCGGCCCCCAGAGGCCCTGGCTGGCAGTACGATGGGCGTAGCCCGGTGAACCGGCCGGCAAACTGTCAGGCTGGTCAAAACTCCGGTGGAAAAGCTGTTCAACGTCCACCAATTCAACCAATGGATTTGAACCATGGCTTTCCCCTTCTTTTACCAGCAGCCCGGGCAGCATTAAGTTCGGGGATGATAGGTCGCCATGGGAGATGTATTGCTGCTCCATAACGGTCAGGGTGGATGCCAGGGCATGGGCCAGCTCAAACGATTGTTTTTGGGTCAATTCCTGGCTGTCGATCAAAATGTCCAACCAGGTCGGACCCTGTATCCAGGGCATCAACATGGCAAAAGTTAAATCCGGGTGCTTGGCCAAGAGCCTTTTGTTGCTGTCCTCGGTGAGAACCTGGCGGTTGCAGACTGTCAATCCCGGTATACTATTCAAGGGCTTTAATTTATCGCAAAGTTCAACCAGGGCCCGGGAACGATAAACCGGTTTAAATACCTTGAGTGCCATAACCGATGCCCCATTTTTTTGCCTCATGGGTCTGGCTTTGGGAAGTATCTGGTAAACAATCGCCTGGCGGCCTTCCTGACCATAAGGTATGTCCGGAGCTAATGGATGTTCGGCTACGATATAGGTTTGTCCCTCTATGTCAATGGCCTGATTGACGTCAGGATTAAACGGCATTTTTTTCAAATCCTTCTGTAATTGGTTTTAGTCCAGCTGCTTCCACACATAGCCTTCCTGTTGCTGGTGGGGCGGTGAAGGTTCAGCGTCTGGTTGGGGGCTTGCTTCAGGGACGCCCTGAGGCTGCCAGCTACTGCCGGGAATGTCCCCGAGCGGAGTAAAACCGGTTGGATTTGGAGCAACAGGGGCAGCCGCAGCGGGCTGCTGCACCTGAACAGGAGGCTGAACCGGAGCTTGTACCGGAGTTTGTACCGGCGGTGGTGCGGTAGACTGAACCGGAGTTTGCACCGGAGGCTGAACTGAAACCTGAACCGGGATGTCGTTTCTTACGGGACGAACATCAGGCGTCTGCCCTTGCATGTATTTCTGCAGGGTGGCAGTATCCAGATTTTCCGTGCAGGCCTCATGTTCCTGAGAAACCGTTGGGGAAAACAGGATGGAGGCTCCGTCGGTGGCCCCTGCCTGCTCTAAGGTCTCACGCTGGTTAAGAGGTCTGCCCGGGGGATGGGCTTCAATGCGGTAATTTTGTTTTCTACCGCCCGCTGCGATATCCCAACCCATATTTTTGGCCAGAATTCGGGCCAGAATCCCGGCCGGGATATCTGAAGGAACTTCGAAATTGTGAACTGAGTTTTCCGAGTCTCGATAGGCGCTGATAATAATTCGCGGCACGCTTAACACCCTTCCCTAAAGTTATGACTTTAAGACAGCACGGTTATAAATATATGAAACCTTTTCGGTTTACGAACTAAGAGTCTTTATTGGCTTTTACAGACCGATTATCCCCGGGTTTGGCCAGATGACCTTCCGATCTCGATTTCCAGGGTTCAAACAGGATTTCGATAAACGATATATCATCGCTGGTTGGCAGCTCCTCCGCTTTGTCGATCAACTGCTGAATGTCCCAGTTGGTCAGCAGGCGTTCATTATCATCCAATACGGAAAGTCCGTCTGAATATGACACAATTCGGTGAACCCCGTGGGGGCCGAGCAGCGGCCGAACATGGGCATGAACATTGGAGCCTATCTGCCCCCGCCTGGTAGACCAGCGCTGCATGGTTTCAAAGGCTCCTGGTAATTCGGAACTCCTTTCTATTTCGCCATCCCAAATCCGCAGGCGCGAATCACCCAGCCAGGCAAAGACAGATCTGCCCATAGGGTAGGCCGGATTGGGAAGATCGGCTCGACAGCATACAAAGGTGGTTTCACTGCCCATTCTTTTTTTATCATAGAGAACCGAACGCAAAAGCTCGGGAATGTCAGTGGGAAGCTGATGCCTGTCGACCAGTGCTGATCCGGGGTATACAGCCTCATCGAGAACTGAACCGAGCAGCGGCTTAATGACTGTAACATCCATGGTTTCCGGGATGTAAAATTTCAGCCAGTCTAGCAGGATATTGCCCAAAAACCTGGCGGCCAAATCCCCATAATAGGACTGGCTTACTCCATCACAGAGCACAAATGCTATAAACGAATTACCGGGATAAATAGCCAGGTAGTCCTGCCCGGTATCCGAGGCTTTTCTAGTATCCGCCGACCGGGCATAGGCGTAGCGAAAAGAATAATCATCACCTGAAATCGTTAAAATCGGACTTTCATTAATTTGCGAAACCTGAATATTATCCTGGTTTATCCTGGCGGTACTGCGGGGAATGATCCCTGTAAATTTGCGCAGAGTGTCACTAATCCTGAGATTCATAGTGGATTCCTTTCAGGCAAGTATATAACAGTATCGTCATAGCGTGGGACTGAATGCAGTCCCCTGGGCCAAGTTTTTGGATAGTCTAACGAACCGGGGTTGCGGCAGACATCTGGAAGCCAAGCGATACTAGTTCGGGACTGGTTCCCGGGAATAACATACGGGCATTGGTGCCCAGACGATAGCCGAATTCCAGCATTACGGCACGATAACTATCCGGGATCGGAGATGACAGATCCCTGAGTTTGCGTGCATATTCATTTTCCAGCGTTGTTTCCGGCATTATACCAGGCCAGTTGGCCGGGTCGGCAATGGGTTCCGGGGTTATGTTGCCGGAGATAAAGATATTTTCAACCAGAACCGGTCCGTCCGGGACGGCTATCTGTTTTATTCTCTCAACTATAGGCGCGGGATCCGCTCCCGTATACTCCCCATCAGTCATATGGCAGATGAGCGGTGCCGGGCAGGACTGCAGGTTGGGAAGCTCCTCCATGAGAATTTTTTCGGCCTGGATGAAGGCTTTGGCGGTCTCCGTAGATCTCTGGGTAGATAAACTGGGGATGCCTAATTTTGCAACATGTTCTATGCTTTTAACTCCGTCTAAAAGATCATATACATGATCGCTGTAGGCAAGCATAGCCACCCGATAGCGGGGTGATAAACGGCCTCCTTTGGTAGAGCGAAAGACCATCTGTCTAAGAGCAGAGGTAAGAGAATCCGTGACAACTTCGATCCTCATCTTTTTGCCCATAGCGCGGCTCATGGAACCGCTGACATCAAGAAGGTAAATAATAAGAGCAGGTGTTCGTTGGGTAGCCATGGTTTCATAGTTCACAATTTATCTTCCTCCCCAAATATGATCTTAATCCCTTAAAAACTTTCGGCTTTCAAAGATAATATTAGAAGTTTGATTCACAAATTCCTATAACAAATACCTGATATATTTCTGATATTTTTGAGAACACCGGATGGAAGACTATTATTATAAGAATTCTTATAATTTTTAGAATCTCCTTCTTGTAGGTTTCGGCACAAAACTGAGTTTTAGAGCAGGGAACCAGCAGTAAACGGAGAATTTTTATATTGTTTGATTTCAACCAGGGATGGGTATATTAAAGTTTTCATTGGGATTCATTTATCAGCTTCCCGTTATTGTTTCATGTTGGCTGGCCTGTTAGAATGGCATTGCAAATTTAAATTATGTGGGGAAATTCAGTTGAACACATGGGAAAATATGTTGAAAGCTCTGGCTTTTCTGTTGATTATTTGCGGAATTGGACTCTGCCTGTGGGGATTTAACTCGCTGGACAAAGAGTACTTGCTGGTGGTAACCCAAAACTCTCAAGGAAGCAGCCTGGCCATAACTCAACCGGATGTTGGCGGTGAACACTACCTGCTTCAGGAGCCAGGCAGGGTTGAATCGGCCGCTCTGCTAGATGAACAAAAAGTGGTCTACCAGGTTAAAAAAGACGGAAAAACGAGCACCAGGGTATTCGATCTGCAGGAAGGCAAGGTAAACCAGGATACTCTTGCTTCACGGCTGACAGATTATATAAACAATAAAGAAAAAAGAAGTTTCGAGATCAGTAGGAATGCCGGTATATCAGGAATAAATCTTAAAGGCCCCGTACCAGGCGGTTTTAGCGCTGCAGCGGTGATCCCGGACAGCACTTACGTTTTGGGATTTCAAGGCGGAAGCTTGAAGATATTTGATCAAGATACCCGGGCATTGTTTAATACTGGCTTCGAAGAAGCTGATTGTACGGTAAACCTGTCTTCAGGCAATAAAAAAATGGCCATTGCCGGGCAGGGACCATCTGGCAGCTTATTGCTGTTCAATTTACAGGATATGCAGCCCATTTACAGCGAAAAGATTACCGGGCAAGTGACCCAGGCGGATTGGAATGGGTCCGGATCTGCTTTGGTGTTAGTGGTCATGGATGGCAAGACTACGCGTTGTTATAGGTACACGGTCAGCAGTGCAGCCTTGAAAAGCAGTCTTTTAGAAAGCGATAAACCACTGAGGATTTTTTATCTTGCTCCATGATGAGATTTTAGGAGGAACAGCTTTGAAATCTCTTTATTATTATTCACAGGGTTATTTGTATATTAAAATCGGCCTTTTACTAGTGTTCATGGGCCTAAGCCTGGCAGTATATAATCTATTGAAGGCTAAAAAGACAGTGGTTTCGGGCAGCGTAACAACTGCCCCCCAAAGACCTGAAGATCGACCTACCGCTCATTTGGATTATTCACCGACCGCTTTTACGGTCGATGTTGAATTATATGAACACGGGCAAAGGCCGAAAAAAGATGCCTATAAAAAGAACGTCTACGATGAAAACACCTATAGTCTCGAATCCAAAAGTGTTGATAGGGATGCACCTACCGGCTACTTGCATGAACAACAACCGGCTGGACCAGGGGATGACTCCCGAATTAATGAAGATAAGAATACTACGGCATTTTTGAACGAATAGACAATTGCGGGGCAGGGAGGAATTTACCGGTGTTAAAACCCAATGAAAGACTGGACGGAAGGTATGTCATTATAAGCGTCATTGGTTCTGGAGGTCAGGGGATTGTTTATCTGGCCAGTGACACTAAACTGGGTACCCGTTGTGCCATCAAGGAGATCGATCTGTATAGCAACACCAGCCTCGACTTGCTGGCGGAACCGGAAATTCTGAAAAAATTAAAATATCCTGCTTTACCGCGTATCCTGGACATTATAAGGACCCCCAATTTTTTATACATTGTTGAAGAATACTTTGAAGGCACATCGTTAAAAGACTTAATTCCCAACCGGGCCATATGCAATGAGGAAAACATTATTTTATGGATGACCGACCTGGCCGAAATCCTGCGCTACCTCCATTCCGTGGTGCCGCATCCGATTATATACCGGGATATGAAACCCGGTAATGTAATTATCGATAGGGAAGGCCGGGTTCGCCTGGTTGACTTCGGGATCGCCAGGCATTACAAAGCCGGGCAGGACAGCGACACCAAGCATATTGGAACCCATGGGTATGCGGCCCCGGAACAGTACGGCAGCAACCAGACCGATGCCCGCAGCGATATATATTCATTGGGAGTTACCATCTACCATGCGATTACCGGCAAGAGCCCTTTGGAGCCGCCTTATGAGCTGCTGCCCATCAGGCAGGTAAATCCCCACCTGTCAGAAGGCCTGGAAACTATTATTTCCCGCTGCGTCAGGGTTGATCCGAATCAAAGGTATCAATCGGCAAGCGAACTGCTAAACGATATCAAGAATATTCATACCATGAACCGCGGCTATCAGCAGCAAAAACTCAAACAGAAATTGGCGGTTGTAGCGGTTATTTTTCTAATTCTGGCCGGTGGATTTGCCGGAGCCAACTACTATCAGTCTCTGCAGGACGAGAAGACCGCCCAGTATGAAAAATACATTCAGGCCGGGACCGACGCCTATAAGTCTGGAAAATACGATGATGCAGAAGTTCAGTTTAACAAAGCGATGGCTATAAAACAAAGCGATGAGGTATATATTGATTTAGCCAGGACCTACTTGGGAGAGGGTAAGAATGAAAAAGTCATTTCATTCTTACAGGAAAACATCAACCATGGCCAGTTAAACAGCAACAGCGAGGTTAAATATTTAACCGGAACCGCTTATTTCTATATGAAAGATTATGAGAAGGCGGTTTGGTATTTCAAAGAGGCGGTAAAAAACGGCCAGGTGGGAATGGGAGATGACTATGCCGCCGCTTATCGAGATTTAGCGGTAAGCTACGCCAAGACCGGCAATTATGACCAGGCCCAGCAGATCCTTAAACAAATAAACGAGGGCAAGGAATTTGGCGAGCACGTGGCCTATTATATAGCGGGTGAATTGGCCATGGTGCAGCGTGATTATAACGGTGCCAGGCAGCAATTTGAAAAAGCGGTGCGTCTTGATTCGCAAAATGCCAGGTACAAACATACCCTGGCCAGGTTGTACCTGATATTGAACAGCCAGGGCCTGGCGGCCAGTGAGCAGCGCAGGAATTATGAAAGCGCTATAGCGCTGTTGAATGAGACAGTTCAGTTAAGTCCCTATGATCCGGCGGTCCTAAATGATCTGGGCAAAGCCTATTATGATTTTGGCCTGTTGTATGAAAGCGAAGGCAGTCTGGGCGGACAACAGATGTACCAATCTTCTCTGTTAACCTTTAAAAAGATCGTTGATATGCAGGCTCAAGATATTGATGTCTTAATCAATATGGGCATATTATCGGGTAAACTGCAAAAAACGGCCGACGCCGACAAGTATTATACACAGGCCTTGAATGTCGACAGCAATAACTCGAGGGCTAACCTGGTTTACGGCCTCTTTAAATTAGAGCAAAAAGACTATACGGCTGCTTATAAATACTTGGATAAAACCGTGCAGTTGAACAAAAACCCGGGCGACGCAGCGGTGGCCCGCAGCAAGATTAACGAGCTCCGGGAAAAGGGGTGGCTTTCCTAGGGTTAAGCACTCCATTTTGTCGATCGATTCCATGTGGATAGAGAAAGGCATTGGAACAGCATAAAAATTTGTCAGTGTTTATCAGGCTCCCGCCATGTTTTATCAGAATGTTTTTTAGCATAATTTAGTAAAAGCCCTGGCGATAAAAACATTTTGGTGCAGTTTATTGTAAAAAAGCCACTTACTATGGAAGATAATACCCCCTTTTTCTAATAGTATATTTGATAATGCGCAACCGGGCTTTTATTTTGTGAGAGGAGAATACAGATGAAGTACTGCGGTAATTGCGGCAATCAGCTGGTTGATGAAGCAAGGTTTTGTGGTAAATGTGGAAACACGGTACCGGGCGCTGAACCGGCGGCGGGCATCGAGAGCGGTGCGACCGGCTACCCGCCAGTACAGATGGATTCAGCGCCGCCAACTTTTGAGCCCGCGTTTGATTATAATACCGGGCAAGGATCGATGACTCCAGACAACGCTGCTGTTTTAAATACGCCTCCGCCAAAACGACGACTTTGGATTTACCTGCTGTCCGGGGCTGCCGTCCTTTTGGTGGTGCTGGGAGCCGTCTTTTATTATTTGGGGAACTTTTCCGAACCCAGAACAACCAGGCTGGCACCTGCCAATACCGAGTTGTTTATTTATGCCAAGCCCAACTTCTTCCAGGCGCGCAACATTGTTGCGGTCAAGGACACCTATATGTCAATTCCCGAAGTTAAAACGGCTTATGATAAATGGGTTCAAATGCAGAAGAACGAATTTAACTTCGATTTTGAACAGGATGTAAAACCCTGGTTGGGAAAAGAGGCGGCATATATCATTCCATCGGTCTCCAACCCGGAAAGCATGATTTTTGTCGCTGAGCAAAAGGATAAAAATAAAGCCCGGGAATGCATGAATAAAATGGCGGAAAAGGAAAATGTCCATGAGGAAACCTATCAAGGAGTAAGCATAACCACTAATGATGAACATTTTGCAGCGGCTATATCCGGAGACTTTCTAATGGTAGCTACCGATAAAAACCTGTTAAAACAGACAATTGATCGTGAAAAGGGGACTACCAAGGACAGCATCAGGGACAACAAAGAGTTCCAGGGAATTATTAAGAATTTGCCGAGCGGTGAGAGCGTGTACTGCTATGCTAATATATCCAGCGCCATAAATGAGGGGTTCGATCGCAGCCTGCAGGTGCCGGATCAGTTAAAGACCTTTAAACAAATGGGACTGGGTATCGGCTTTGAAAGCAACGGCATTCGCGGAGATTATGTGGTGGCCTGTGACAAAGACAATGTGCCCACCTATTTGAAGAAAAAAACCACCGGTTCGGCTGATTTAAAGGATACCCTTAGTTTGATTCCGGCTGAATGTCTTGGTTTTGTACGCAGTGATATGGTGGTCGCTTTCTTTCAGGAAATGTACAATAACCCCAGTGACAAGAATACTCGTGAATTTAAAAAAGAAGCGCAGAAATTCGAACAGCAAACCGGGATCAATCTGCAGCGGGATATATTTGACGTTTGTCGCGGGGATGTGACGGCAGTGGCTATGCCAAACAGCGACCTAAACATGCTGGGAATAGGAAACATTTTCTCAGGCGTTTCAGGCGGGGCTTTGATCATGGGGGTAAAGGAACAGCAACAGGCCGGCAGCACCCTTGATAAATTTGCGCAATATGCGCAAAAGGAACGGGTTAATGTGAATAAATCTTCGAGCAATGGCTTCCAAGTTTATGAATATCGACAGGCCAATAACAACAAGTATATCTTTAGTCTTGGCCTGGGTAAGAACGATGCGGTATTGACCTCTTCCGCTGATGTTCTGGGTTCGATCACCGGCAAACACGCGTCTTTGGCTGACGATGCCAGGTATAAAAGAGCCTTTGGACCGTTCGCGAATGATGCCCAACCTGTTTTGTTTGTAAATTTAAAGAACATAAGCACCCTGGTGGAGAAAAACCTGTCCGATAGAGAGAGAACCGAATACATGGAGACCGTATATCCGTGGACCATACCTCTGCAATCCGTCAGTGCGGCAGCTTCGGGATATAATTCAAGCAAAGGAACTCTGGAGGGCGGCCTATTTATCTGTATCCAAAAGTAGCAGTCATTCGCTTTTGTCGATGGTCTGAGAGTCCGGCCTTTGCCGGGCTTTCAGACTGTCAAAATAGTTTAATCGTGATTCAAGGCTTAAGATTGCCGCGTCGCTTCGTTCCTCGCAATGACCCAATATAGGCTAGGTGTCATTGCGAGCCGAAGGCGTGG
>JBDKUE010000244.1:0-2343 GCA_039679855.1 Syntrophomonas sp. | reverse complement strand
AGTTGGTCAGACCAGGATTTTACCTGGGCGTCTTCTTTGGCAGCGGTTTTTACCGCACCGGCCAGGTTGATATAGCAGAAGGCGCTGCCTCCGGGCAGTTTACCGATCAGGTCGCTGTACTCTTTGTTGTCGGTCAGGCTGTCTTTCAATTTCCCCTGCTGCCGGTCGATAGTCTGTTTGAGCAGGGTTTTGTCAGTGGCCAGGAGCAGATAATCACCGGATACGGCTGCCGTGAAATCAGAGTCGTTGGTGCTTATGCTGATCCCGTTGTAGGTTTCCTCTTTGATTTTTTGTTTTTCGGCCATTTTTTTGATAAACTCCTGGGCTTTGGTTTTGTCATTCTGTTCGGCTACAAAGACCATCTTTTCCGATTTGGAAGTTGAAGGCATAATAATAGCCACTTCCTTGCCCAGCCAGGGTTCTACATCCCTTTCGTAAACAAAGTTCTCATTGTCCTTCAGGTCTTTCATCAATTGATCGTAAGCTTTTTTTACTTCGGGAACGGCCAGATAGGTTTCCTTTAATTTTTCATAATTGCTGACTTGAAAGTAATTCGGTTTGACAACCAGCAGCATCTCGGTGTCGGCTGCCGCCAGTTTAGGCGTCTTGGGCCCCGCAAAGTTTCCCATACTGTAGAAGGCAAAAGCGCCTACCAGCAGCAGGGCGACAACCCCGGCCAGCACATAGAGCCAGGTCATTTTCTTCTTGGGCGGCGCTGCCGCTGGAATAGGCGGCCCGGACACCGGAGCGCCGGTTACCGGATCGAATTGAGGCACAAATCCCGGGTCTGCCGTCGTAGCCGGCCCGTACTGGGGCGCAACCCCCGGACCCGCCGTCGTGGCTGGTCCAACCTGGGGAGCAACCCCCGGGCCTGCAGTCGTGGCCGGCCCAGCCTGATTGGTGGTCTGCGGAGCATAGTTCTGCTGGGCCTCGGGCCCCCGGTAGCTGGTAGGAGCTTCTCCGGGCTGCTCGACAGTGACTGGATTGCCACATCCATTACAGAACTTCGCGCCATCAGCCAACGATTCACCACATTGGCTGCAAAATTTCATTATCCCTCTCCTTTCTCCCTTCCCCTTTTTAGTCCGGTCTGGCTTCGGGTCCTGCCTGTGCAACTAGGGGAACCGCTTACTACTTGCTAATAATTATCATCGTATTAATAATTCCCCTGCTATAGTCAGAAACCCTGTTAGGATATGTCTTTTCGACACAGTATTTACACAAAAAAATACAGCCAGGGCCGGGAGGCGTGTTACCCGGCGGCTGTACGTTAAAAACCAATGCTGTGTCTATCCCAACTCAATCCGCGGGGAAATACCACTTTAGGCTTCCCGCTCAGTTTTTTTTATCTTCAACCTGTTTAGCCAGGTATTCTCTTATTATCATCCTAACCAGTGCGCTTCTGGAAATCTGATTTTCTCTGGCCAGATCTCGTATTTCATCAACCTGCTGCTTGGTTAAATAAAACGTAGCGTGTTCGAATTTATCAGTAGCCATATCCTACCTCCTCCCCACCAGCGGCAAACCCGGCTGTCAATGGAATCTTTTGTGCTTATTATATGAAAACTGGTTGTAGTCTGTTCCGCGACCTCTATCACAATCAATCCTCATTTGCCTTTTATTTTCCTAGTGGTTCAGATTTCTTAGGAGTTCATCCAACTGCGCTTTCATGGCCCGGCGTCCGCAGCGTATGAGGTAGGGAGCCTGGGCAATATCATCCAGTGCCGCATCTCCAGTTGAAGGATATACTACCTGATCGGCCAGAAGATCCTGGGCCAGACTCGACGTCTCGTATTCCAGTATGCTCAAGCTGCGCCCCACCACCTGGATGATCCCCCGCACTTTTTGGTCGTAGGCTTCCTGGCCCAGGTTGACCGCCAGGATATACTGTGCTCCCAGAGAGCGGGACTCCAGGATCGGCACCATTTCACACACCCCGCCGTCCACCAGCTGCAAATCGCCCCGGTCTACAGGCGTAAAAACCGCCGGTATGGCACAGCTGGCCCGCACCGCCCCGCTCATCAGCGCCTCGGTTATCAAGATGTCTCCCTCGTTTTCCAGCTTCAGGGGCTGGCTGGCAAAGACCGTCTTCTGACCGGTGTTTATATCACAGGCAATAACCGCCAGGGGCAGCCCGGCGTCCTTCAGGCTCCTGCCGCCGGTCAGTTTAAAAATCAGCCTTTCCAGTTTGTTCCCTTTGATAAATCCATCGACAGGTATACGCCCGCCGCTCGCCACGTGGGCCAGCAGGTCCAGCCAGTTGAAATCGATATAGTCCCGGGTCTTCAGCTGAAGTACTATTTCCTCCATAGCGGCGGGGGAAACGCCGCTGGCGTAAAGGGA
>JBDKUE010000257.1:0-35492 GCA_039679855.1 Syntrophomonas sp. | reverse complement strand
TCACCACCAAGGATAACGGCACCGGTCTGGGCCTGGCAATATGCTACAGCATTGTGGCCCGGCATGGAGGGGCCATAGAACCGATCGTCCGAAACAACGGAACCACTATCCAGGTGCGCTTTAAGGTGCTCCCGCACCTCAGGCAGATGGGACTGTCCTGGTGACAGAGTCTTTAGCTTTCAGAAGGGATGTGCCGTCCAGGACAAGGCGGTGTATAAAAAGAGCAGGGAGAACGTTTCGGCATGCTCCCCTGCTCTTTCGTTTAACAATTGCCGTACATAGGCTATGGCTAAAGAAGCAGGAAAGCACCTCCGCTCCCCTGCATCGCTGGTATGTGGTATATTGACTGTAAAGGCATCGCTAAGCAGCCACCGTTAAGATAACAATTAATAAATGAAAGAATCGTGGATAATATGCTTGATAATGCCATCGACAGCGAAAAACTATGCAGACTTGATCCCGAACAGGTATACGGGTACCTGGGCACTGCGGCACCGGGTTTAAGTGCGCAGGAAGCTCAAACCAGGTTAAATCAGTACGGCAAAAACGCCATCCCCCGCGCTTCCAACCTGAATCCCCTGAAACAACTGCTCATGCAGTTCACCCATTTCCTGGCCCTGACCCTCTGGGTGGCGGGGTTTCTGGCCCTGGCGGCGGGCATGCCCCAGCTGGCCTATGCCACCTGGGCGGTCATTATCGTCAACGCCCTTTTTGCTTTTGTTCAGGAATACCGGGCCGATCAAGCCCTGGCCCGGCTGTCGGAGATGCTGCCCAGCCGGGTGAAGGTTTACCGGGGCGGCGAACTGCTGATTGTGGCGGCTGAGGATATTACGGTCGGCGATCTGATCGTGCTCGAAGCCGGCGACAGTGTTCCAGCCGATGCCCGGATAGTTGAAACCAGCAAGCTGTATTTAGACAACTCCCTGCTGACCGGTGAATCCGTCCCAGTGGACCGTAATGACCGGGCCTTCGAGCTGGGCGACCGCAATATTACCGAAAGCGGTAATCTGGTTTTTGCCGGCACTACGGTTACCGAAGGCAAAGGGACGGCGGTGGTCTATGCGGTAGGCAGCCAGAGCGAAATCGGCCAGGTGTCCAGTCTGACCCAGAGCATTAAAAGGGGCGACAGCACCCTGGAGGTTCAGGTTCAGGGAATTGTAAAGTTCATCACCAGGGTGGCGCTGTTTCTGGGCCTGGTAGCCTTTGCGGTGGCGGTCTGGGTGGGGGGCTTAAGTCCGAAAGTAGGCTTTATCTTTGCCATCGGTATTATGGTGGCCAATATTCCAGAAGGGCTGCTGCCCACGGTCAGCCTCTCCCTGGCGGTGAGTGTTCAGCGCATGGCCAAACAGAACGCCCTGGTCCGGAGGCTGTCGGCGGTGGAGAACCTGTGTGCGGCGTCGGTTATCTGCACTGATAAGACCGGAACCATTACCGAAAACCAGCTCACGGTCAAAAAGATCTGGACCCTGGACGGACAGGCTGATATAGAGGGTCTGGGATACGAAAAGGCGGGCCGGGTTGTCTATGAGCACCACCATCCGGAGCAGCTGGAGATGCTATTGAAAGCGGCGGTCGTCTGTTCCGAGGCCGATATTATCAGTGAAGAAGCCCGGTCGGAGCTGTGGAGGGCAGTGGGGCCTCCTACCGAAGCGGCTCTATTGATAGCAGCTGAAAAATACGGAATCAGAGTGGATGAAGTGCGAAACAAGTTCCCCTGGGTTGATGTCATTCCCTTCAGTTCGGAAATAAAGAGAATGAGTGTCTACGTTAAGAATCCGGATGAATCCAGCTTCCCAGGCGAAGGCCACCTGGTATTCAGCAAGGGGGCGCCCCTGGAGATATTGAGCAAATGCGCCTATGTTTTTATAAACGGCGTCTTAAGCGATTTGACGGCTGAGAAGCAACAAACCATTATCAAAGAAAACGATCGGTTGGCGTCAGAAGGATACCGGATACTGGGCTTTTCTTACAAAACAGACCGCTCCGGGAAGTTTCAGGCGGAAGGAGAAATGGTCTTCCTGGGTTTGACCGCCATGGTCGATCCGCCCCGGCCGGAAGTGTATGAAGCGGTACGCCAGTGTGCCAAGGCCGGGATCAAGGTCACTATAATAACTGGAGATTACGGACTCACGGCGGCTTCCATCGCCAAACAGATCGGTCTTATTATCGATGAGCATCAGATCGTCACTGAACACGAATTTGGTGCCATGAGCGAAACGGAGTTGGAGGCTTTACTGCGCCGCGATGAGCCGATCATTTTTTCCCGGGCCACTCCTGAGCATAAACTGAGAATAGTCGAGGCCTACAAAAGGCTGGGAGAGATCGTGGCGGTTACCGGGGATGGGGTCAATGACACCCTGGCTTTAAAGGCCTCCCATATAGGCATAGCTATGGGGATGGGCGGCACCGATGTTGCAAGGGAAGTGGCCGATATGGTGCTATTGGACAACAATTTTGCCACCATTGTCAAAGCCATCGAGCAAGGCCGGGCGGTATACAGCAACATCAGGAAATTCCTCATATATATTATGACTTCCAACGTAGCTGAATTTGCCCCGTTTATTACCATGCCCCTGCTCAAGATTCCACCCGCTTTGAATATCCTGCAGATCCTGGCTATTGATCTGGGCACCGACATAGTTCCGGCCTTGGCCCTGGGAGCCGAAAGCCCGGAGCCCGGAATTTTATCGCAGCCTCCCGGAAGCTTCCAAAAAAGCCTCTTAAACCGGAGCCTGTTTGTCAGGTCTTATTGCTACCTGGGGCTTATGGAGAGCATTCTAGCCATCGGCATGTTTGTATTGATCTGGCAGAGGGCCGGGTACGGCCTGGCCGAACTGCAGGGTCTGACCAATGCCATCCTCAATAATTCGGCTCCGGCAGCCGTGCAGGCCATATATGAATATGCTACCACCATGGCCCTGGCTGCTATTATCGCCTGTCAGATCGGCAACCTGTTTATATGCCGTTCGGAAACCCTGCCTATCTGGAAGCTGCTGGCCAACAAGAACAGCCTTATTTATATTGGGCTGGGATTTGAAGTTCTCCTGTCCTCGGCGATCATTTTTCTGCCCGTGCTGCAGAGTGTGTTTAAAACCCTTCCCATAACCATAAACGATCTACTCCTCCTGCTGGTGTGTCCCCTGGCCATGATTCTGGTTGATGAAGCACGTAAAGGCTTGAATCGCTTGAGAACCAATACTTCATTATAAAGCCACAACGCCCCATATGACTTTGCCAGGGAAAATGGGGCTATAATAATCCCGTCTCACTTTATTAGAGTGAAATACCCATTGATTACCTGCTTGTTTAATATACCCTGGTTATTACCAGGAAGGTGGAATAATTCCCCTCCCGGCAGGACATAAAAATAATAGTCTTTATTTTGGGAGGAAGCGGTTTGGAGTATATATCTATAGGCAAGGATGTTACTCGCAAGGACGCCTGGGAAAAAGTAACCGGTCGCGCCAGATATACCGCTGATATCTCCACCCCCGATCTGCTGCATGGTGTCCTGGTCACCAGCACCTGTGCGCATGGAAACATAAAGAGCATCGATTACTCCGAGGCTATGAACATGCCGGGGGTAAGGACGATTTTAACCGGAGATTACTACCCGGTCTTGACCGGTTCGGTCCTGGAGGACCGCCCCCCGCTGGCCGCGGGAAAAGTGCGTTATTATGGTGAACCGGTGGCCCTGGTGGTAGCCCGCGGCGAAGCCCAGGCCGCAGCCGCTGCCGCTAAAATAAAAATCTATTACGAGACCCTTCTTGCCGTAAATTCCCCGGCTGAAGCTATGAAGCCCGATTCCCCACTGGTGCATGAACGCCCCGAACAATACCGAAAAGTGATACCCGAGGTTTATCCCGAGGCCGGTTCCAATATCGTACACCATGTAAAGATCCGCAAAGGCGATATGAATAAAGGCTGGACAGACAGCGAAGTAATCGTAGAAGGAAGCTATGCCATGCCCCCGGCCGATCACATGGCCATGGAGCCGCGCAGCGCCAGAGCGGAAATACTCCCCGACGGGCAGATCATTATTCACACCAGCTCCCAGGGACCTTTCGCGGTGCGTAAGCTAATAAGTCAGCATTTCGGGGTGGAATTGGGAAAAGTGGCAGTGCATGTGCCCCTGGTAGGCGGAGCCTACGGGGGGAAGGCTTCACTGTATTTAGAATACCTGGCGGTTATGGCTTCGAAGGCAGTCGACGGCCAACCGGTTTTAATAAGGAATACCAGGGAGCAGGACATGGCCGGGGCTCCCGGCAAACTGGCCCTGGAAGCCAAAATAAAACTGGGGGCCAAACGGGATGGAACTCTGACCGCCGGGGAATACAGCTTTATCGTGGGAACCGGTGCCTATGCCGACACCGGACCGCGCATGACCAACTCCATGGCCATGAACTGTACCGGCCCCTACCAGCTGGAAAACGTATGGTGCGATGCTTACTGCGTGTACACCAACCACACCTATGCTACTTCCTTTCGAGGGTTTGGACACACTTCGATGACCTTTGCGGTGGAGCGCACCATGGATAAACTGGCCCGGGCCTTAAACATGGACCCCCTGGAACTGCGCCGCAAAAACGCTATTACGCCGGGAGCCACCTCCCCTACCCGGCTCAAACTGACAGCGAGCAATCTGGGCAACCTGCCTGCCTGTATAGATAAATTGAGGCAGCTTATCAAATGGGACGAAGGCCAGAATATGGCGGTGGGCAACAACCGCATCCGGGCCAGGGGGATGGCCTGTTTCTGGAAAACCTCCAACTCCCCGACTGACGCTTTTGCATCGGCGGTAGTCGTTTTTAACTCCGATGGGAGCGTCAACCTGCAGGTGGGGGCGGTGGAAATCGGCCCCTCGACCAAGACCACCCTGGCCCAGATCCTGGCTGAGCGGTTGAAGCTCGATATCGATCAAGTCCATGTGGAGATGGAGGTCGACACTCGCCATAACCCCCATGACTGGAAGACGGTGGCCAGCATGTCCACTTTTCTAGTAGGCCGGGCGGTGGAAAAAGCGGCTGAAGACGCCCTGCTCCAAATATTGAGAATAGCGGCGATTGTATTAAGGCGCTCCCCGGAGGACCTGGCACTGGATAAGGGACGGGTATATGTCAAGGACAATCCCGATTTCTATCTGCTCTATGCCGATGTAGTGCACGGCTATAAATACACCAATGGCAATACCGTGGGCAGCCAGGTAATAGGCCGGGGTTCTTATATAATGCCTCACCTCTCCCCCATGGACAAGGAGACCGGCGAGGGCCACCCCGGTCCCTATATGACCCCTGGAGCACAGGCAGTAGAAATAGAGCTGAATACTTCAGATTACACCTACCGTATTCTCAGGGCGGCCACCGTGCTTGATGCAGGCCGGGTCATAAACCCCGCTGCGGCCCGGGGTCTGGTGATGGGAGCCATGGGCATGGGTTTGGGTTTGGGCAGCCGGGAAGCTTTTATATATGATCAAAACCAGCAGTTGCAGAACACGAGCTTGAGGACCTATAAGGTGATGCGTATCGGTGAGCAGCCCGCCTACCTGGTGGACTGGGTGGAAACCCCCAATCTCATCAGTCCGTTCGGAGCCCGGGGACTGGCCGAACACGGCATTCTGGGCATTCATGCAGCCCTGGTCAACGCCTTGAGCCTGGCGGCGGGCGTGGAAATTGATCAGGTTCCGGTATTTCCAGAATTGATTTGGAAGAAAATAGAGGAGCAAAAAACATGATCCCTTTTGATTTCGAATACTACCGGCCCGAATCGGTCGGGGAGGCGGTTCAGCTCTTTGAAAAGCTCGATCGACTGGGCAAAAAGCCTGTGTATTACGGCGGAGGTACGGAAATTATCAGCATGGGACGGATGAACAACATTGCCACCGGAGCGGTTATTGATATCAAGGCCATACCCCAGTGCACGGCGATGGAGCTTCAAGATGATCACCTGGTTATGGGAGCCGGGGTGACTCTTACCCAAATACACGAAGCAAACTATTTTCCCCTGCTGGCCCAGGCGGCTTCCCGGGTGGCCGACCACACTATACAAAATAAAATAACCCTGGGGGGCAACTTCTGTGGCACTATTATTTACCGGGAGGCTCTTCTGCCTCTGCTCCTGGCTGACAGCGAAATGCTGATAGCCGGTCCTAAAGGGGAGAAGAACCTGCCTCTCGACCAGGTCTTTAATCAATGGGTGATGCTGGATAAAGGAGAATTTATCGTTCAAGTACGGGTATTGAAGCCTTATTTATCCCTCCCCTACCGGCACGTCAAGCGGACCAAAGAAGACAAGATTCATTATCCCTTGCTAACCATTTGCGCTATGAAGGTTGATGATCAAGTACGCACGGCTTTCAGCGGGCTCTGTGATTTTCCCTTCCGTTCCCCGGGGATGGAAAATGAGTTGAACGATAAAACCCGGCCGGTTGAAAAGAGAATTGAAAACGCGCTCATCCTTCTGCCCTGTAATTTACCCGACAACCTGGAGGGATCTGCAGCCTACCGGAAATTTGTTTTGAGCAGCCTTTTAGCCAGCATTTTAACTGAACTGGAGGTATAAGCGTGTTTCAGCTTAACAGCGAGGGGCTTATCAACCTTGAGGTTAACGGTGAAGTAAGGCGGGTGCTGGTGAGGCCGGCTGATACCCTGCTATTTGCCCTGCGCGAAAGGATGGGTCTTACCGGGGCCAAACCGGGCTGTGAAAACGGCGACTGCGGAGCCTGCACGGTGCTGGTGGACGGATGGCCGGTAAAATCCTGCCTGATGCTGGCGGTCGAAGCGGTTGGACATAAGGTTACTACCATTGAAGGATTGGATAACGCGCCCATCCAGAAGGCCTTTGTGGAGAAGTTTGCTTTTCAATGCGGGTATTGCACGCCGGGGTTCATTATGAATTGCCAGGGCTTGCTAGACCTGCACCCAGATGCCAGCGATGAAGTGATGCACGAATGGCTGCAGTCAAATATATGCCGCTGCACCAGCTACCAGGAAATAACCGAAGCCGTCAGATCGGTTTTACAGCAGGCCAAATAGATTTAAGATCAAGCAGGATTTTTTCTTCCCGCCAGGATGCCTATTCCGGTAATCAACCATGGCAGGGGCGAAATGCTCATTAATAGCATATCTCGCCAGTGTCCTTGAGTAGGGTCTGACAGGTAGAGGTAAACGCCCAGGAGTGTACAGACCAAAAACACCAGGATGGAAAATCCGGCAAACCACTTTTTGATTTTGATCATCGATCTCACCAGGTCAAAGTCTTTTTGCCGCTTGACGAGATTATTTAACATCCAACCCGAGCCCAAACAGGTGGCTATAATTACCAAACCGGTCAATAATTCTTCAAGACTGAGCATCGGAGTCGTATAGAGGATTCCCATCCACAACAAAGCAGTACCGGATCCCAGAAGCAAAACCCGGGAGCCCAGCCACATTAAGGCAAATTTAATTCCGCTGTTATCGGTATCCGGTTCAGAATTAAATGGATTCTGAGACATTGAGCGACCCCCTGCTTTTCACATCCTATCCTTTTTGATTCAATACAAAATAGCGGATACCTTCTAATTTTAAAAAATAAAAGGCTGCCAAAATTAAATTAGCAGCCTGTAATACCAGATACTCTATTAAGAAGCGACCTGCTGACCATATTGCTGCTCGTACTGGATCTTAGCGGCTTCCACCTGCGTAAATCCACGGTTGCACTGCGGGTTTAGCAGGCAGCAGCGCTTGTCACAGCCGTTGCAGAACATTTTACCCAGGAATTCAGAGAGTGTAACCGTGGTGCCCGAGGTACTGGTACTGCTGCTTACACTGGTGTTCCGGTTTTGGCTGGAGGCAGTGCTTGAAACTACTTGATTAGGAATAGCCGAATCTTGCTGTTCCTTCTTCCCGCTGTTCTGGTAAAAATCAGCCGGGCCGCTCTGAACCTCCCGGCGGGAATCGGCCCGGGCTGATTGTTCATCGCCCAGGGAGGCAATCCCGGCATAGGTCAGACCAACAATCAGAGCTGCAGAGGCCAGGGTCATTGCGGGTTTGAGCAATCCGGTCTTCAAGGAGAATAGTCTGCGCAAAGTGTTTACAATAAACCGCCAGTGCAGGGCGGCATGGACCCCAAACAAGCCCAGGCAGAAATAGGACACCCATTTATGAACGACAACATAAACTTGGTTGGTCGCACCCGAGCCTGAGGCAAAGACCACCCGGGATATCTCTATACCGGTAAAGATAATGGTCGCCACACTTAGCAGGGATATCAGGTCCAAAATGTAATATAGTTTGGAACGGCCTTTAAGCCTGGAGCTAAATAAATTTTTAGTTGTGTTCCTGACCCACTTCCAGTTCAGGAGCAGGTGGACGCTGAACAGGACGGCGATGCTTAATCCGGCTATTTCATGGAAAGAGTACCCGGTGTTTTTAGGATCAATTAAAATCAAAAATAAAACGGTCAGGACAATGTCCAGGATTAGCTTCAGATTGTTTCCGGTCTTCAATTTCGTCACTTCCTTTCGATTTCTTTTATAACCCGGCTAGTAGTCTGTAACACCTAAAAGTTTAATTATCCGTCGAGAAAAATTTTCGCAGGGTGAGGCGGAGGGCGGCTCCTTGCCGTCATGGCATCGGCGGCTCTCTGGCGTCCTGCCACCGCCGCACTAGTTCGTCCGTGAACGTCGCCGCATTAGCCCGTCAGTGGGCGTCAAATGAGTAATACTGGACGTATTGCGATTGACGACAACAAAGCCCTGCGGAAATTTGGCCGGCGGTAATTAAAGTTTTAGGTGTTACAGACTACTAGGATTTATTCGTCAGCCAGACAGGCCGCGCAAAACATACCGAGGTTTGCTGCCAATCCGGGCGCAATAATAAAGATCAGTCCAAACATTAAAAGACCCATCGTCACCAGGATTGAACCCAATTTGTTAAAAGCTTCACCAATAAAACTGAGGGTTTTTTCATTCTCTTTCATTGAATCCGGACTGAATTTGTCTCTATTTTTCATAAGTTTTCATTCCTCTCTTTAAGTTTGTTAAATCCAGTATAGAAGGCAAAGTAAAAATAATCGGGTTATAAGAGTTTAAGTGTTTTTAAACACCGGTGAAATTTTTATTTAAATTCTCGATTTATTATCAAACATGCATCTGAAACCGCGCCCAATATAAACTGAAAAGCGGCTTAAAAAGGGATGGAAATTTTCTGTGAGTGGCATGAAAAAACCAACAGCAGGCCTTAAGGGCGCTTATGCCTGCGCTTAAACGCTAAAAATCACCCTTAAGGCCTGCCTGGATCATAATCAAGGCCAACAAATATGCAGATTAAGGACGCAAACTCAAAGAGTTAGGCCACCATAACGGCTGGTTGGGCAGACGGATTCCACTGGGCGAAGCGGCAGGAGCGCAGATCGCGCACCCTGATAGTTGCGCCCACTTTTTTGGCCAGACGTCGTACTATTCCGTAGACGGTGGCCGGGGTCAGGAAATAATTGGAGCGCAGGTCGCCAACAATAAGGAATGGACCTGCCAGGATGGGACGTAGGATCAGGTAATGGCGCAGGGCCTCTTCCGCTTCCGGATGTAGATCAATCCTGCGATTTAATAGTGATGTTTAAGGGCTGGCTGGTGCGGGTCTGCCCTTCCCAGAATAACGAGCACAGTTCGCCTACGCTGAGGCCGGTGTAAAGCAGTTCCACAACTGCCCGATCACGGAGATTTAGTATGTCGCTGTGCACCTCCCGGCGCAGGGCCTGGACCTGGGTATACAAGGCCGGGGGCCGGGCTGGGAGTTCGTTCTCCCTGATTCGCTCCACCAGAGCCAATGGATTGAAGGGCAGCAGGCTGTGTTCCATTAAGAAGCGGGCAAAGACGGACAGCGACGACAGCCGGCCGTTCACGGTGGATGGCCGCAACTTCTTCTCTTCAAGGAGATAGTCCCGGTATTCCTCGACCCGCCCGGAGCGAAGCAGCCCGGCCATACTTTTCCGGCCCCGCCGATTGCGGCAGAAAGAACGGAATTCAGCCAGCGTATAAGAGTGCTTTTTTATGGTTTTTGGGCTCCTTCCCAGGCGTCGAAGATAAGCAGCGAAACAGATCCGGTAATTCAAAGAGTCCATCCCCCCGTTGAGTTCTGCTGGTATAATATGCCAGGACGAGGAAGATGGTTCCGATTTCGCCCTACCCTTTGACCACTCCCCGGGCGGTAATGACCCCGCCAATCGTCATTCCGTAGCCCATATGGGTGTCGGGCATCAGGGCCACCCACTTATGTATAAAGGGAAGATCGGCCAGGTTTAAGGCCTGTTCCAGGCAGTTGGCATCCAGATGGTTTATGTCCTTCAACCATACTTTGATGGGCTTCTTTTGCCCCTCTTCATTGGGACGTTCTTCTATAACAAACAAGTTTATCAACCCCGTTTCAAGTTAAGGACTAGCAAAGTCTTTTCATCATATTAGCACAGCTTATTGGGCCGCAAGTACGATGTTTGGGGTGGCTCAAAATTTTCCTGACTACAATTCGTTTTTTTAAACAAAAAAACACACCAAAAACCTTTTTCATCAATAAGATATATGGAAAAAAGATGAAAGGAGGCATGTTTAATGGCAAGGAAGGAAATCCAATCCATCCATAACACCTATATTTCAAAATTCTACGCCAATCAGAATTTCGGGGTGGAGCCGTTTCTCTATTTCGGGCAGTATAAACAACCAGGCGATCTATACCGGTCCTTGTTCAAGTTTTCCCTTCGTTCCCTTCCCCATGATGCGAAGATCTTTTCCGCCCAGGTGATATTCACCATTTACCGGAACGAAATTCAGGCCGGGAAAGCCATTTTTGCCGATCTTCAGGCCCCGCTCAGCTCGTGGTCGGAGTTCTCGGTGACCTGGAATAATCAACCCCATTTCAGCCATGTAAATTCTTTCTATTTATCACCGGCCAACGTACCCGGTTCGTCAATTGCGGTGGATGCCACCAGCCTGGTTATAAACTGGCAGAAAGGCCTGTTGCCCAATAACGGATTTATAATTACCGGAAATGAAGCAACAAATTCCCTGATAGGCATTTACAGCACATTTACGGCGCCGGTTGAACATCATCCAGTTCAACATTTTCCTCATCATGAGCATCATCACAAGCATCATCACCGCCACCACCATCGTCACCACGGGGTAAATGCTGCTCCCCGGGTGTTTGTGGAGAATCCGCCCGGCTCCCTGCATTTTGTGGACCGTGCCAGGGTAAATATCGGCCCCCGGCTGCTGGTTCAGTACACCTGATTATTGGACCTGTCCTCCAAAATCCTATAAAACCAGGCCTACGCGCTCCTTCCCATATGAAGAGGCGCATTTTTTTGCATTGAAAACTACCCCTTTTTTAATTACATAGAATTTAATAAGTATATAAGCCGACAATATTCATGAAAAATAGCCAAGTATCGATATATATTATATGTTATCAATACAAACGGATAAATCAGCCTCAATACTCTCCTGCTGGGCCTGCCAAACAATATGAAACGGAGTCGTTTAATGATCAAAAATCAGAGTATTACTAGAAGATTTTATACTATATTGATTCTGTTCGCGGTTGTTCCCATGTTTATATTAACAGGAATATTCATGACCGTTTATTACCGGGTGAACAGCTCCGATATCGAAGGACAAAATGTGCAAACGGTGGAAATGATGTCCTTGGCACTGTCCGGATATTTGGATCATACGGTTAGCCAGGTTAAGGATCTTTCCAAAACCATCGACCCGGCTCAGAATACGGACCTGCTTACCAGAAAAGCCTTGAGTATCATGAACTCTAATAGCGAGTTTGATCAGGTCGCCATCTATGATTCATCGGGCAAAGAAATTAAAACCATAACCCGGAGCGGCCTTAAACCCTTTGAAGAGAAAACTCAGCCAAATGCGCAAAAACTGATGAACGATGCTAAGGTTGCCAAGTCTTCGGTTGGCGAAATCCATATTGCCAACAATCTACCCTATTTAAGCATAAGCGCGCCGATTATTGATGACCGTGATAAGATTAAAGGCCTATTGCTGGTGGAAGTAAATGTTGCCGACTGGTGGAAGGTGGCTTCCAGATACAACCACGAACCGAACGCTTACGTCTACATAGTTGACCGAAACGGCATGATGATCGCTTCCCAGGATGCGGCGGCTGTCCTGGAGAAGAAGGATCTGCGGGAAATAGAAGCAGTTAAAAACTTAATTAATCAGAGTTCGGCAGGAAGCAGCCCCTCTTCATCCCCGGATGGGGCGGAGCTTCCCGGTCCCAGAGGTGAGGGAAAAGTAGAAGCGGGGCCTGATGGCAATAATCCGGGTTCGCTGGGAAGCCCTGCCAACAGTCCTATGCCGAGTGGAGCGGTTCTTGAAGCCCCGTCCGGTTCAGGAAATCCGGCCGCCGGCCGAAACTTGATCAGTTCCGGTTTACCGGGAAGCTCTTCTTACATCGGGCTGAAGGGGCAGCGGGTTATTGGTGCTACTTCACGTATCGCTCTAACCGGTTGGGGAGTGATTGTAGAAAACCCAGTTATAAACGCTTTTCAAGGGATGCTTATTTTGGGAGCTGTCTTATTGGGCCTTTTGATGCTCACCACCCTGATTGCCTTTAAAAAAGGGCTGCGTTTTAGTGAAAAGACTATCATCAAACCATTACAAAAACTCAATAGTGAGGCCCATGCTATCGCCGAAGGCGATTTGGGACAGGTAATAAGTATGGACGGCGATGATGAAATAGCCGCCCTGGCCCAATCTTTAAATACTATGCTCCAGGATTTGATTAAATTGAAATCCGAATGGGAACAGCGTGTATTGGACCGGACTGCCGAATTGGAGGCAGCTAAGGAGCAGGCGGAAGATGCCACCCGGGCCAAGAGCGAATTCCTGGCCAATATGAGCCATGAAATCCGGACGCCGATGAACGGGATAATGGGTCTGACTCACCTGGCCCTGCAGACCGATCTCACTTCCCGGCAGCGCGACTACCTTAACAAGATAGACATCCAGTCCCGTCACCTGCTGGAAATAATCAACGACATACTCGATTTTTCCAAGATCGAAGCGGGGAAAGTAGTTATCGAAAACATGAATTTTAAGCTGGACAGTGTGGCAACCAATGTCTTTAATGTACTCGGCCATCAAGCCAGGCGTAAGGGGTTGCCCCTGCTTGTCGATACCGCCCCGGACACCCCCCTGTACCTGGACGGCGACCCCCTGCGATTAGAGCAGGTGTTGATCAATTTGACCAGCAATGCGATCAAGTTTACCGATCAGGGCGAAATAGTCATCAAGATAGAGCCTGAGAGATGGGATGCCGATGACCGGGTAACCCTCAAGTTTTCCGTTTCCGATACTGGTATTGGTATGAGCCCGGAACAGATGGAACGTCTGTTCCAATCCTTCAA
Source organism: Syntrophomonas sp. (assembly GCA_039679855.1). Taxonomy (GTDB): domain Bacteria; phylum Bacillota; class Syntrophomonadia; order Syntrophomonadales; family Syntrophomonadaceae; genus UBA5314. The sequence continues at coordinate 22,094 of JBDKUE010000257.1, read as the reverse complement.
CCAGGCGGATAATTCAATTACCCGTAAATATGGAGGAACCGGTTTAGGCCTGGCTATATGCAAAAACCTGCTGGAAATGATGGGTGGAAGTATTTGGGTGGAAAGCGTATTTGGTCAGGGCAGCACCTTCTACTTCACTGTGCCTTTTACCGTGCTAGAACAGCATGACCCCGGGGAACTGGTGCGCAAGCAGGAGCTGTGGGGCAGCAAAGTCCTGGTTGTTGATGACAATGATACATCGCGCGAGATACTGCGCAACTACCTGGAATCTTCCGGTTTCAAGGTGGTTGCAGCGGCTTCGGGTGTTGAGGCTATTGGCCTTTTGCAGAACAATACCGGGGATGAATTTAAGCTGATGCTGATTGACTGGAAAATGCCGAATTTGACGGGTACGGCAACCGTTCAAAGGTTAAAACAGCTTATGAAACCAGCCGATATTCCTTATATCATAATGATATCCGCTTACGATCTTGACGAAATTAGAGATCAGGCGGAAGAGCTGGGGGTAAGCTCCTTCCTCACCAAACCGGTGTCCAAATCGCAGCTTATCGACAGCATAGTGACCGTCTTGACTAAAACCGGCCGGGAGCAGCTGGTGTATGGGAAACACGGCCCGGTTCCGGAAACCGGCCCCGGCTTGAACGGTAAAAAGGTGCTTTTGGTGGAAGACAATGCCATAAACCAGCAGGTGGCCTGTGAAATACTCCGCAACGCCGGGATGTCGGTAACCGTTGCTGATAACGGCCGCAAAGCCCTTGATATAATAGACAGCGAAAGTTTTGATGCGGTGTTGATGGACCTGCAAATGCCTGAAATGGATGGCTTTGAGACCACCCGGGTGCTTCGCTCCATGCCTGAATACATCAACCTGCCAATAATCGCAATGACGGCCCACGCCATGAGCGGTGACCGGGAACGGTGTCTGGAAATAGGAATGAACGACCACACACCTAAACCGGTAGATCCACCTAATCTGATCTCAACACTCAACAAATGGATTAATACCCAACGGGCTTTAGAAGAATCAAGTCCGGTGGTTCACCCGTCCAATGTAAAATCCGACCTGCCGATACTGCCGGGAATTGATACAAGCAAGGGTTTGCAGAGGGTAATGGGCAACCAGGAACTGTTGAAAAAGATCATCCTGGAGTTTTGCACCAGTTTTGCGGGAGCAATTGATGAAATCAAAAAGGACCTGAAACATGATCCGGATAAAGCCCGCCAGTTGGTCCACAGCATCAAGGGAGCAGCCGGCAACATCGGCGCCCAGGGTTTGTACCAGGCGGCAGGCCGGTTGGAAGTGCTGCTGGTTGATAAAGCAGAAAACAACAATTGGGATGACAGCCTGGCTGACCTGGCCTTTTGCCTTAACGAAGTAATGAGTAATCGGGACGTCATAGGCAGTGGCGATGCCGCGCTTCCCTCCCCGGCAGCCGGCCTGGAAGAAGCGAAACGGCCGGAACTGCTTTCCCTGATGCAAACCCTTAAAGATCAATTGAGCAATCATAGCTTTGATGCCGGAGACAGTTTAGAGAGGATTAACCTGCTCTATCCAGGATGTATAGATCCTGAGTATATAGAATTAACGCGGGCTGCCGAAGAATTTGATTTTGAACGGGCTTTGGATGCCCTTCGGTTATGGACTGCACGGATAAATTCTTTAAGGATGTGATGATTTGGACAGGATCCTGATTGTTGACGATGTGCCGGTAAACATAAAATTGCTGGGTGAATTGCTGCGCGACCAATATGAGATATTTGTCGCCAACAACGGTCAAAAAGCGGTGCAGCTGGCAGCTGAAATCAAACCGGATTTGATTCTCATGGACGTGATGATGCCCGACATGGATGGATTTACTGCCTGCCGTTTGTTAAAAGGCAGCCTGCAGACCGCTGACATACCCCTGATCTTTATAACTGCCCGCAATCAGAGCGATGATATTGTAAACGGTTTTGAAGCCGGTGGTCAGGATTATATAGCCAAACCATTCAATCCTCAGGAGCTTTATGCGCGGGTGCGCAGCCATATTGAACTCAAGAAATCACGTGAAGCGCTGGCCGAATATGCCGCCCGCTTGGAAAGGAATAATAATGAGCTTAATATTCTACTTGAAAAGCTGGAAGTAATGGCATCGATTGATCCCCTCACCGGTATTTTCAACCGCCGGGAAGCTGTCAATCGGATGAATGAAGAAATATCGCGCTATAAACGCAATAATAAAGAATTTTGTATTCTGATGGTCGATATAGACAATTTTAAGAATGTCAATGATACTTATGGCCACGAAATCGGCGATTGCGTCATCAAACACATTGTGGAGGTTACCAGGACCCATCTTCGCCAGCACGACATGGTTGCCAGGTGGGGGGGCGAAGAATTCCTAATTCTGCTCCCTGAAACCAATGCTTTGGGGGCCCATAGTGCCGCCGAGAAGATACGCAGTTGTATTGAGGAATCTTCAGTTGAAGTGAAAGACCTCAGTATTTCCGTCACGGTTACCATCGGGGGAACCGAATTTAATCCCAATATTGACCTGGACGCCAATATCAACCGGGCCGACCAGGCCCTGTACTCCGGGAAAAACCAGACCAAGAACTGCGTGGTTATCGCCCCATAGACCGTAAAAAAACAGGGGAAGGGCTGATGCTTTCAGTCCACTCCCCTGCTCTGCTTTTTGACTACAGGACAAGCTCCTCTTTACTGCACAATCCCCTATCGAGAGCACTCTGGCGCAAGACCAGGTATAATTCAGCATTGGTGGCATTGATGTAAGGCATTACAAACAAAACCCCTATAAACAAAGCCAGCACGCCCAGCAAAATCCACCCGACAAAAGAAAGATCCAGGACAAAGATTCTGAATTTATGGCCCCTGGTCATCTCGGTGCTTAGCTGCAGGGCCCGCTTGTATCCGATATTGGGATTATCGGCCAGTATGTAGGGCACCATGCGGTAGGCATAAGCCATAACAATTCCCGGTATGATGAGGAGCAGGTACCATAGAAAATTCATTAAAGCCCGCCAGAACATGGACTTTATAATGTCCCAATACCTGGCCCGGTTAAAAGCAAATCCGAGATGGTTCATATCCACCATCTCTTGCTGCGATTGAATGAAGTACTTGCGGCCTCCTATTTCCAGCGGGTAGCCTAGAAAAATTCTAAAGGCCATGACCAGCAGCAGGATAAAGCCTACTATGGACAGGACCACCGCCAAAATAACAAACGCGGTCATATCCCCGCCCCCAAAGAGATCCGATGATGAACCAAAATCTGAACTTCCCGTGTTCCAATTAAAGCTGGGTGAGCCGTTTCCGCCGGCAATACCAATGATCAGACTTACCAGAAACGCCTGCCAGTACGAGGTCTTGAGCACTGTTTTGGCCCTGGCCTTTAAATCCTTTCTAGTCCACATTCCCCTACCCCTCCTAGAAGCATCCTCTATTTAAGTGTATCGTATATCATCGCGAATATTATAGTTCTTGGCTGGAAAAGGAGGTAATTGAAAAAATGGATTGGAAGGCAGAGGTACGGCAAATGAGTTCGGGGAAGGTTCTTCAACTCATTCTGATTACTGGGGATGATACTGCCAACAAGCCAAAACGAGTTGAAGAACCGTCCCCCGAACTCACACGAACTCAAATGGGACTGTTCCGAGCGGAGGCCTAGCGCCAGGAGCAGATATAGTGCTCCAGGGCGTCGATCACGGAGAAAATTATAAAGCCCATAAAACTCAGGATAACTATACCGGAATACATGTCCAGGTAGTTCACCCGCATCCAGGAGTCCATGATGAAGTAGCCCATTCCATATTCGGTGCCGAAAGTTTCGGTAAAAAACAGGATGGAAACGGCTGTTCCCAGGGCCAGGCGGGTGGAAGTCAACACGTCGGATAAAGATGCCGGGATTATTATCTCGGTAAACATCTGCCGGCGGCTGGCGCCCAGAGATTGGAGGGAGCGAAAGGTCTCGGCGGGAATGGCCTTGACCGCATCCCGGGAAGTGATGATGATCTGGAATATGATGATCAAAACGATCATGATCAATTTAGAAACCTCACCCAGGCCAAACAGGAGCATCACTACCGGAAGCAAGGCGATCTTGGGAACCGGATAGGTGAAATAGACCAGGGGTGAAAGGAGCTTGTCGATCTTGTTGAAATAGCCCATCAGGAATCCCAGGGGAACTCCCACGACTATCGAAATGGCAATGCCCTCCACTATGCGCACCAGACTGTACAACACATGGACATGCATTTTACCAACATATATTTGCACGATGTTTTCAAAAACAGCAAATGGTGATGGTACGATCGGCCTCTGGATAATCAAGGCCAGGGCATACCATACCGCGATAACAAACAGGAAGCTGTATAAAGATCCCTGCCATTTTTCTTTGGATAGCACCTTCTATCATCCTTTAAGCGGTTTACTTTCGGGTTAAGGCTAGTACTCTGTTAATCCTAAAACTTTAATTACCACCGGCTAAATTTCCACAGGGCTTCGTTGTCGTCAATCGTAATAGTCCAGTATTACTCATTCCTGACGCCCATGGACGGGCTAATACGGCGATGCCAGGACGGCAAGGAGCCGTGAGACGCCCATGGACGGGCTAATACGGCGATGCCAAGACGGCAAGGAGCCGTGAGACGCCCATGGACGGGTTAATGCGGCGGTGGCAGGACGCCAAGGAACAGCCCACCTCTCCCTGCGAAAATTTTTCTCGGCGGATAAATAAACTTTTAGGATTAACAGAGCACTAATCGATCAGGCCTGCCGCAAGTACCTCTCGGGTCTGCGCGGGGCCGGCCCTGTCTGGCCGTTCTGAGTATGGACAGCCCCCAGGATGGTCCGCAACTTCATGGATATGTCATAGTACTCATCGCTAAAGCGCAGGTTGTCCAATCTAAAACAGGGATTATCGATTACTTCCATTATTCTGCCGGGAGGCGATGAAAAGACAACGATCTTGCTGCCCAAATAAAGCGCCTCGTCCACGCTATGAGTAATAAAAACGGTTGTTACGCTGTTTTGCTTCCAAATCTTCAAAAACAGCTCCTGCATCTCCTCCCGGGTTATAGCGTCCAGGGCGGAAAATGGTTCGTCCATCAGGAGCAGGTCCGGCTTGAGAATAAAGGCCCGGGCAATGGCTACCCGCTGCTGCTGGCCACCGCTCAATTCCCTGGGGTAGCGGGATAGCAGGTGCTCTATGCCCAATTGATCTACAATGTAGCGTCCGTATTCATCCAGGGACTTCTGTCCGTTCTTGATCTTGGTGCCCAGCATTATGTTGTGGTAGACGTTTTTCCAGGGCAAAAGACCATAGTTCTGCAGGATCAAACCGATTCGCTGGGTTCTGGCATTTATGGGCTGGCTGTCAATGGTGACCTGGCCCTCATAATCTCTGAGTATACCGGACAAGACATACAGAAGGGTCGACTTTCCGCAGCCGGAGGGGCCGATAAAGGTATAGATATCCCCCCGGCCGATGTCGATGGTCAGCCGGTCCAGGGCCAGCGTGTTTTCATTTTTCCCCTGGTAGCTTACCGAGAGGTCTTTAATTGATATCACTATTTAACACTACCTAAGATAGTTTTATCGACCAGGGTGTTGTAGTCATAGCTGCCCTTGATCAGGTTTTTGGCTTTCATCCACTGCACCACGTCATTAAAAGCAGCTTCGGTGGACGGTTCGGCTTTGTAGGCGGGCAGTTTCAAGATGTCCCTGGTTTCAGCAGCGAAACCCTGCTGCTGGATCACGTAATCGATGTAACTGGCCGGCGGTTCATTTTGCAGGTAGGCTACAGCGTCGTTGTAAGCTCTGAATACGGCCTTGATCTGGTCCGGATTTTCCTTTAGGCACTTCTCGGTAAAGGCAATGGCTCCGACCAAGGTGCCGGTCTGGTCAGTGCTGTAGAGAACCCTGGCACCGCCTTTAACCGCCAATCCGGCCAGGGGATCGGGCAGGATGCAGGCCTGAATCTTGCCGCCGTTCAGCATTTCCAGCCGGTTGGGAAGCTGGGGAATGGCGACCTTTTGGATATCTTCGGGGTTCAAACCGGCGGTAGCGATCATCCGGTCAACCGTATACTCCATGATGGTGTTGGAAGACAGGCCTACGCTTTTCCCTTTAAGGTCTGCCAGGCTGCTTATCCCGGTATCTTTTCCGCCCAGCATCTGGATGTTGCCGTCGGTCTTGGAAATCACCCTGAGGTTGATGCCGCCCTCGTTGGCGAATACCACCGCCACCAGGTCGGTGATCATTCCGTCCAGTTGTCCGGCCTGCAGGGCGCTGTCTCTATCTTTGGCGCTCTTAAACGGCATTATTTTAACATTTACGCCTTGTTTCTGGAAAAATCCTTGCTTGTCGGCTATGATCATGGGAATGGATTCAACATCAGGCATAATACCTATGGTAATAGTTTTCTGGGTGGGTGCTGCTTCCTTGCCGTCCTTGGCCTTGCCACAAGCCATCAAGTTAAAACTAATGGCAAGCATCAGACAAAAAACTAGAAAGCGTTTCATTTTCATCAATTTTTCCACCTTTCTTGATACTCTCCCAGACAAGTGTAATACAAGATAATACATAAAACCATACCCATACCTAAAAACAAAGGGACTCACTTCGGTCAAGTGATGTCCCTGCTTTATAAACAGCTATTCCAATAGATTGAAGGCCCAATGCGGGCATCAGCACTTTTGTAAATATGCCCAGAAGGGTTTGCTTTAGGAGGCCTGCTCCTTTTTACGAGACGCTCTCTCCCGCTCGTTTTTATCCAGGATCATTTTGCGCAGGCGCAGCGACCGGGGCGTGACCTCCAGCAGTTCGTCGTCGTTTATGAACTCCAGGCATTTTTCCAGGCTCATGGGCACCGGGGGGGTCAGGCGCAGGGCTTCGTCGCTGCCCGAGGCGCGGGTGTTGGTGAGCTGCTTTTTCTTGCATACATTGACTGTAATATCCATGCTGCGGGCGTTTTCGCCCACTATCATTCCGGCATAAACCTCAACTCCGGCGTCGACAAAGAGCCGCCCCCGGTCCTGGGCGTTGTACAAGCCATAGGCCACAGTGGTGCCGCTTTCCGATGCCACCAGGGAGCCCCGGTTGCGAGTGCTTATGTCCCCCTTATAGGGCTGGTAGGAATCGAAAACGTGGTTCATAATCCCGTTGCCTTTGGTATCGGTCAGGAATTCCGAGCGATAGCCAATTAAACCCCGGGCCGGAACCAGGAACTCCAGTTTGACGGTGCTGCCCATCCCGTTGTTCATGCTGACTAGCTCACCCTTGCGGATTCCCAAACTCTCAATCACCGTTCCCACAAAGCTGTCCGGTACTTCGATATACAATCTCTCCACCGGTTCATGAACGATGCCGTCCACCATTTTGAGGATCACCTCGGGACGGGTAACGGCGAATTCATAGCCCTCCCGGCGCATCGACTCGATCAAAATAGAGAGGTGAAGCTCTCCCCGCCCGGAAACCTTAAAGCAGTCGGGACTGAGTTCCTCCACCCGCAGAGATATATTGGACAAAAGTTCCCGGTCCAGGCGCTCCCGCAAGTGGCGGCTGGTAACATAATTGCCTTCCAAACCGGCCATGGGACTGTCATTTATAACAAAATTCATGGAAATGGTCGGTTCGTCAATGGCCACAAAGGGCACCGGGTCAACCAGTTCACTTGCACAGAGGGTGTCCCCGATGTTGATGTCATCTATCCCTGACACGGCTACTATTTCACCGGCCGCCGCTTCAAGGGTTTCCACTTTCTTCAAACCTTCAAAGGTGTACAGGGTGTTTACCTTGACCCGCTGCTCTTTACCCTGGTGGTTGCACAGTACAGCTTCCTGGCCTTTGGCTATCCGGCCGCGGCTGATCTTGCCTACTCCGATGCGCCCCACGTAGTTGTCATAATCTATGGAAGAGACAACCAGCTGCAGGGGACCTTCCGGGTTTCCCTCCGGGGCGGGAATTTCCTGTAATATCATATCCAGCAGGGGCTGCATATCGACCGGCGGCTCTAGCAAATCATTCAAGGCGTAGCCTTCCTTGGCAGAGGTGTAGACAACCGGAAAGTCAAGCTGTTCTTCGTCAGCCTCCAGGTCAATGAACAGGTCCAGTACTTTGTCGACTACTTCCTCAGGACGGGCGCCGGGGCGGTCGATCTTGTTTATTACCACGATGGGTTTGAGGCCCGCTTCCAGGGCTTTTTTCAGGACAAAACGGGTTTGGGGCATGGAGCCTTCAAAGGCGTCCACCAGTAAAAGAACGCCGTCGACCATGCGGACGATCCGCTCCACCTCGCCACCGAAATCGGCGTGGCCGGGTGTATCAACGATATTAATGCGGGTGTCCCGGTAGAAAATACTGGTGTTTTTAGACAGAATGGTAATACCCCGCTCCCGCTCCAGGTCGTTGCTGTCCAGAACCCTTTCCACCACGGCCTGATTGCTGCGAAAGCAGCCGGTATATTTCAGCAGTTTATCCACCAGGGTGGTCTTGCCATGATCTACGTGAGCTATGATAGCGATATTTCGCAAGGCTTTTTGTTCCACAATTAAAACCCTTTCTTAATAGGAGAAAAACCATCAGAGGTAAAGCATCTAAATAAAAACTTTACTGCACAACATTCCTATTATATCATGTGGCATAGGAAATGCAAAGGCAAGGCAATAATTAAATGAAAAAAATGTTTTAGCAGTAGGTTGGGACTAAATTGATAAATTATTTAGTGCATAAGCCTATGTATACAAAGTTAGACTAAAAATGAGATGCTGTTTAGAATCCGAAATAATGGTATCTGAGGATGAATGATGAACGGCGCATACGATAGAAATGGACTTTTTGAAGAAAGACTTTGAATTTTTGGAGGAATATTGGCCTCCGATGAAGAATATAGGAAAGTAAGCACAGAGAAAGGATGGACTCATGATAGTATTAGACCTGCGAAAGCTCGCAAATGTAAAGGAATATTTATCCAGAGTTGGATCCCTGAGGTATTCGAAAGCAGTAATGATCGTGTTGTTAATCGCTATAGCTATGGGTATAGGCGGATATAAGCTCATTAGCAAAGCCCATACGGATAGTACCATAGTAGCCGATGCGGCAGCGCAGCCCGCTCCTCAAGCTTCAGACCAGGCCAGCAATGTCCCCCCTACCACTTACACGGTTAAATCCGGTGACACTCTCTGGAGTATAGCACGCGCTTATAACACTACCGTTGATCAAATAATGGCCTTGAATAATTTAACTTCCGAAAATTTGTCTCTGGACCAGAAGCTTATTGTAGCTGGCACAGCCCAGGCCGCCAACCCGGTCAGCAATGTATCTACCACCACTTACACGGTTAAACCCGGTGATACTCTCTGGAGTATAGCACGAGCCAATAACACCACTGTTAATGAAATAAAGGCTTTGAACAATTTATCTAATGATAATCTATCACTGGAGCAGAAGCTTGTTGTAGCTGGTACGGCCCCGGTTGTCAGCCCCGGAACTAGCAGCAGTTCGAATACTGCTGCTAGCTCAAAAACCAGTACCGCCAGTAAGTCCACCAAAACCCAGGTGGCCAGCCGTTCCGGCAATACTTCTATGGGCGGTTCGGTTCTGTCAAAAGCCGCCCAGTACCTTCACACCCCCTACGTCTGGGGAGGAACCAGTCCCAGAGGATTTGACTGCTCCGGATTTGTCCAGTATGTATATCGCCAGTGTGGCTACAGCCTGCCCCGCGTCGCTTCCGATCAGGCTGCGGCGGGCAGAAAAGTTAACAGAAGCGACCTCAAGCCGGGTGATCTGGTCTACTTCTCCGGCGGCGGTGAAATCAACCACATAGGAATCTACGTAGGCAACGGCAAATTCATTCACTCCAGTTCACCCAGTAGCGGAGGGGTTATCTACTCCAGCCTGTCGGAGAGTTATTACGCGGCCCGGTATGCCGGCGCTACCAGAATCCTGCGATAAACAAAAAAGAATCCTGTGCACATAAAAGGGCCCCGGAACTGCTCCGGGGCCTTTATGTTTGAGTGAGTTCAATGAGTTCAGAATGAGTTCGGGGACGGTTCTTCAACTCATTTTTACAATCAAAGTGGAGAAGCGCAGTCAGTCGTAAATGAGTTGAAGAACCGTCCCCGAACTCATTTCCCAGTTACTATTCGATATTCAGCAGGAGCTCCCCGTTCTTTACTTGCTGGCCCTCTTTTACGTTTATGCTGGTGACTTTGCCGTCCATGGGCGAAGTTATCTGGGTTTCCATCTTCATGGCTTCTATTACGATCAGAGACTGCCCGGCCTTGACCGGTTCGTTTTCTTTAATCAGGATTTTGCTTACCATTCCGGGTATGCTGGCTCCTATCTCGCTCTTGTTTTCCGGGTCGGCGTAAACGGTGGAGCTTAACACCGCACCCTTTTGGTAGGCCTTGTCAAAGATGGAGATTTCCCGCTGGTTGCCGTTTACCTCGAAGATGATTCTACGGCAGCCCTCGGCATCCACCTTTCCTATCTCCACCAGTCTGACGATGAAGATCTTTCCTTCGTCAAATTCAACCTCGACGGTTTCTCCTTCGCTTATCCCATCAAAGAACACCGGGCTGTTTACCCGGGAGAGATCGCCGAATTCCTTTTTAAACTGCAGGTACTCTTCAAACACCCGGGGGTAGAGGGCATAGCTCAAGACATCCCGGCGGGTCGGTTTGATGCCGAATTCCCTGGCCAACTGCTGGCGAATGGCGTCAAAGTCAACTGGTTCCAGCAGTTCACCGGGACGGCTGGTGATCGGCTTTATGCCTTTCAAGACCACCGCCTGCAGGTCTTGCGGGAAGCCCCCTACCGGCTGGCCCATCATGCCTTCAAAATAAGATACGGCTGAATCGGGGAAGGCCAGGTCCCGGCCCTTTTCAACGATGTTTTCCGGGGTTAGATCGTTTCTGACCATAAATATGGCCAGGTCTCCCACCAGCTTGGAGGATGGTGTTACCTTTACGATATCTCCCAGCATGTCATTGACGGTTTTATACATTTCCTTGACTTCCTTAAACTTGTGCCCCAGGCCGAAGCTCTCCACCTGAGGTTTTAGATTGGAATACTGCCCGCCGGGAATTTCATATTTATAGACTTCAGCTGTACCTGACTTGAGGCCGGATTCAAACTGGGCATAGATAGGCCGTATGTCTCCCCAATAGTCGGATACCTCCTGGATCTCATCCAGGTTTAAGCCGGTGGCCCGGTGGGTGTTTTCCAGGGCGGCCACCACTGAATTCAAGGCCGGCTGACTGGTCAGGCCGGACATGCTGTTGAAGGCGGTATCGGCAATGTCAACGCCTGCTTCGGCGGCCATGAGAACGGTTGCCACCCCGTTGCCGCTGGTGTCATGGGTGTGCAGGTGAATCGGAATCGATATCTCGTTTTTCAATGCTTTTATGAGCTTTTCGGCCGCATAGGGCTTGAGAAGTCCGGACATGTCTTTGATGCCCAGGATGTGGGCCCCCATCTTTTCAATTTCTTTGGCGGTGTTGATATAGTATTTAAGGGAATATTTATCGCGGCGTTCGTCCAGGATATCACCGGTGTAGCATACGCAGGCTTCGGCTATTTTTCCGCTCTTTAAGGTTTCGTCTATGGCGACCTCCATGCCCTTGAGCCAGTTCAGGGAATCGAAGATCCTGAAAATATCAATCCCCGCGCCGGCGGCTTCCTGTATAAACTCGCGCACCAGGTTGTCAGGGTAGTTGGTATAGCCGACCGCGTTGGCCCCCCGGATCAACATCTGAAACATTATGTTGGGTATTCTCTCCCGCAGTTCCAGCAGGCGCTGCCAGGGATCCTCTTTTAAAAAGCGAAAGGCGACATCAAAGGTGGCCCCGCCCCACATTTCGAGGGAGAATAGGCCTCTGCCCAGATGAGCCGTTGCTTCCGCGATCCTTAGCATATCAACCGTTCTGAAGCGAGTGGCCATTAAGGATTGATGGGCGTCCCGCATAGTGGTATCGCTCAACAGCAGTTTATCCTGTTTCCTGATCCAATCGACAACTCCCCGGGGGCCTTTTTTATCCATTATCTGCTTGATGCCCTGGGGCTTGTGCTCCGGCACTTTGGGCACCTTGGGAACATCATATTCGATTTTTATACCCTTGCTTTCATTGACCACTTTTTCTCCCAGAAATTTCAATATGGTGGCTTCATGGTCTTCCTTGGGGGTTATATCGAAGAGTTCCGGCGTTGAATCGATAAACCCGGTATCGCATTCCCCTTTTATAAAGGTGGGGTGGGAAAGCACATTGAGTAAAAAGGGTTCATTAGTTTTCACCCCGCCGATAACCGCTTCCCGGATGGAGCGTTTGGATTTGCTAATGGCGTCTTCCCAGGTCCTGGACAGTGAAGTTATCTTGACCAGAAGACTGTCGTAATAGGGGCTGATTATGGAGCCGGTATAGCCGTTGCCGCCATCCAGCCTGATGCCGAAGCCGGAACCGGTGCGATATACATCAATTTTCCCGGTGTCCGGGGCGAAGCTGTTGGAAGGATCCTCGGTAGTAACCCGGCACTGAATGGCATAGCCCCTGACTTTGACCGCGTTTTGACTGCTGATGCCCAGTTGTTTGGAGTTGAGTTTGCAGCCCTGGGCGATGAGGATCTGGCTCTGCACTATATCTATGCCGGTAACCATTTCGGTTACGGTATGTTCAACCTGGATGCGGGGATTCATTTCGATAAAGTAGTGGTTTCCGTCACTGTCCATGAGAAACTCGACGGTTCCCGCACTGCGGTAGTTTACCGATTGGGCTATCTTTATGGCGTCGGCGCATATGGCCTCCCGCTTGGCCTTGGAGAGGGCTAGGGCCGGGGTGAATTCGATAACCTTTTGATGACGGCGCTGGATCGAACAGTCTCTTTCATGGAGGTGGACGATGTTGCCATAATTATCCCCCAGCACCTGAACTTCAATATGCTTGGGCCGCTCCAGGTACCTTTCAATGAATATGTCATCTATGCCAAAGGCCTTTTTGGCTTCACTTTTAGCACTGTGGAATTCCTTCAGTAAGTCGGCTTCGCACCTTACAATGCGCAGACCCCGCCCGCCGCCGCCGGCGGAGGCTTTGAGCATGATGGGATATCCGGCCATTCTGGCGAATTTGAGGGCTTCTTTATCGCACCGTATAGGCTTTTCTACCCCGGGAATAGTGGGAACTCCGACTTTCTGGGCAACCAGTTTGGATCTGATCTTGTCCCCCAGTTTTTCCATCATTTCCGGGGTGGGGCCGATGAACTCGATGCCTGATTCTATGCACTTTTGAGCGAATTCCGGATTTTCGGCCAGGAAGCCATAGCCGGGGTGTATTGCATCAACTCCCTTTTTAATGGCCAGGCTGATTATTTCTTCTATGTCCAGATAGGCTTCTATTGGGCCTTTATGAGCGCCGATCAAGTATGACTCGTCCGATTTGCTTCTAAACAAGCCCAGTTTGTCTTCTTTAGAATAGACGGTAACGGTCCGGATGCCCAGTTCGTGACAGGCCCGGATTATGCGGATGGCGATTTCGCCGCGGTTGGCGATTAGGACCTTTTTAAAAGTTTTCATGTCAAAACGCTCCTTAATGGATTGATAAATAATATAAGCTATATAAAAACGGTCTAATGGATTTACTTCTATTAACGGACTTTGGCTGCATGCTTAAAAGCATTCAAATCATTATATATTCTCCAGATAGTAATGATTCCCCTTCCAAGATCAGCGGTAGATGTAGGTAAAATAAGATTCCCCGAAGATGACCTGGGACCCGGCTAAAAGCTTTTTGCAGCGCGGGGACGGAGATTTTGTTGCATGCACAATGCAACAAAATCTCCGTCCCCGCGCTGCAAAACTCCGCTCACCAGAGAATACCAGTATAAAACAAACCTTCCTTCCGAAGAATACAAAAAAAGATTTTGCCATTAAGGAGGGTGTCCAGGTGAAAAACAAGCCAGACGACCGAAGTGACAATGTTGAGAAAATACAGAAACATATTAACGATACCGTGCAGAATATCGACGCTGCCGAAGAAATGATAGCCCTTTCCGACAATCCGAAAACCATTAAGGAACTTAAATCCAAAAACCGGCGGCGCGAAGCGGCCCTGGATTCGATGCGGGCAGAAATACGAGACGAAGCCCAGGACCGGGAGCGCGAGTAATACTATTAACGAATAATCATAAAGAAAAAAGAGGCGCTTGCAGAAAGGGCGCCTTTTCTTTGTATACGTCTACCGCCTATAGCGGAACTTCTTTACTATCCTTTCCATAAGCCAAATACGGTCCAACCTTCGAAGATATGAGCTGGAATGTTCCCAGCCGCCCTGCCAAAAACCTCAGGCGCTGCGCGAACTCTTGGGGCACCTCTCCCCTTTTGTCTACAAAGCCTTCACCGAAGTGGGTATATACAATACAAGCGCCGTTTTCTCTTTCTAATTTTTCAATATTGGCCGACATGCCTTTTGGCAAAAGGGCGGCATACGTCCCCACAGCGGTGTAAATCTCAGAAATTCGCGGAAAAATGGACCAGGGATGCTGCCGGCATACTGCTGCCGCTTGTATTTGCCGTGATTCATTTTTCCTTTGGCGCTGGATTCTAGCTGCGCATCATTGGAGCACGGTTATGATAAAAATGGTTATTCATATATTTTTTGATCCCTTTGAAAGCGGCCATGCCAGTCCCAATAACCTTTGAGTTTCTGAATAAAAATTCGCTCTGCGTCCTCGGCGTGAATTGGGGTTCGGTATAGAAGCAGCCGGTCGTTATAGGCATCATTAATTCCCCAGTGTCTACAGGCAGCCCGAGTGTAGCCAGCTTTCTCAACCGCGTCCCGAACTACATGGTTGAGCGAACCGAATGGATAAGACATGGTCAAAACTGGTTTCCCCAAAAGGTCTTCCAGATAAATTTTGCTGTCATGCACTTCGTGCCGTATCTCGCTTTGGTCCAGTGGGGCCAAAGGCAGGTGGTTTGCACCGTGAGCGCCTATGGTGGCACCGGGCAGAGCCGCCAGTTCTTTCAACTCGGCCTCGTTCAAGTAATCTGGCATATCATATTTAAGGTGTTTCGCGGAAACGAAAACCGTAAAAGGGATCTCCAGTTTGGTCAATATCGGAGCTGCCACGGAAAGGTTGTCTTTAAATCCGTCGTCAAAAGTAATCGCTACTTCCAGAGTGTCACCGTAGCCATTGCCCTCCTGGAAGCCCACCAGAGAAATGCCTTTAGTCTCTTTAAGAATAGACATATGCAGGTTAAATAAATCTGGATTCACGAAGTGAACACCAGTAGTTTTACCATCCGTATGAGTGCCAACTGAATGGTACAACAGAATGCGAAAACCGGTGCGGAAGTTGGCTGAGAGCGAAATGCGTGACTGCAGTTCTGAAATACCACAGGATATGCGTCTTTTTAATCTCACAGGCCATCACCCTTTTTTTTAATAGCCCAATTTGCTCCCCGTTTCAACCAGCCCGATGTGCTCCACTCCCATTCCCCCAGGTATTCCAGAGGCCTGGCACCGGTGCCCTTTTTATAATCAATAACCCATTTAAGGCCAAAGGGATCGATTCCCGATAAATCGTAATGCTTTACGCCCATCTTCATACAATGGTTTAGCATAGCCCTGGTTAAACCATAGGAAACATTTGCTTTGCGCCCTTCCGGAGTGGCGCCGCCCAGAAGGTCCCAGGCTTTGTCGCCAAAGAAAGTACAGGCCCTGAACCCTATCACTTCATCATTATCCCCTAAACATTTGAATATTAATATATTCTCACCGCAGCGTTGAAAAAGCGATTGCAGACGATCCCTGGAATGGTCTTCGAGTCCTTCATAGTCCTCCATAGCGTCGTAAACCTTGAGCATGGCATTAAGCTCTGGTTTTTCCCAGAGGGTTATGGACTTCTCCAGCTTTTGCGACCGGTCTAATTTGAGCTGCCATTCTTTACTCAACCCGCTTAGAAACCGGTCTTCATCACTCAGTTCCAGCATCATAGTCCAACCGCTGTTCAGGGGGCGGCTGGATTTTGTCCAAGAGGCGGCCTTTAAATGCAAAACATCCACGGTTTGATAGGCGCGTTGAGATGCTATGCGGCAGAACACGTTGCCGCTCCCGGCCTGGCGAACCAGTTCCTGGTGCAGGTTCTCGTTCCATGCTTCGATGTTCCCGACCGGTCCGCCCGGACTCCATAAGAGAACGACATTACCCGGATAGCGGCGCAGCATTACTTGCATCATGGCCACCGGGTTGTTTTCTTCATCCCGGGCCGTCAAGCGGAGGGGCTTCCATCCGAAATCCTCCCGGTGTTGCCCCCAGGCATAGGCCTGATATATATTGTAATCGGGGTACAGCAAGAGATTGTTGTCCCATTCTCCGGGGCTGGTTTCGTTAGATACAGGATGCCAGGTAATCATTTAAACAGCACTCCTTAAACTGATTTGTGTAACGGATTTGATATACGATAAAAAGCTCATATTCACATTCCTCCCGAGCGATTCGCAATCGCCCAGTTAAACGCCTTTTTGAGCCAGTCGGAAGTGCTCCAGTCCCATTCTCCCAGGTATTCAAACAGCTGTGCCCCCGTTTCCTTTTTAAACTTGAAGACCCCCGGATTGGAAACTGGATCAACCCCGTTGAGATCGTAATGGGTTACTCCCCTATTTATAGCGTGGGTTACTGCCGCTGCCGCCAACCAGTAGGAAGCCGACGTCTTGCGTCCTTCGGCCGCATTGGCGGCCAACAGGTCCGTGGCTTTGCTGCCAAAAACAAAACAGGCTTTGAGACCCAGTATATTACCGTCGTTTCCCACGCAGTGGTAGGCTACCATATTGTCACGGCAAACCTGAAAAATGGAGTGCAGATCTTCAGCTGTATGCTGGACGTCAAGGCCTTTTAGTTCTTCCATCGAATCGTAGATTTTGCGTATTTCATCAATATCGGGATCTTCCCAGAGGCTGACCGACTGCTCCTGTCTCTTGGCGCGATTAAGGTTGTAGCGCCAGTTTTTGGTCATCCCTTTCAGATATTGCTCTTCGTTTTTCAATTTGAAGCACAGGCTCAAGCCGCTGTTCAAGGGTTGGCTGCACCTGGTCCAGGAGCTGGAGACCAAAGTAAAAGCGTCCTCACCACTATAAGCCCGCAGGGAGGATATGCGGCAGTACACCCGCCTGCTCCTGGCCGCCTTAATGAGGGCTCCACGCAGGCTGTCATCCCACGCGTCAATATTACCCAAGGGCCCGCCAGGCCCCCACAATAATACTATATTTCCAGGGTAGCGGCGCATCATTACCTGCAACATGGCTTTTAAATTGTTTTCCTCATCATGGGCTACAAGGCGGAGGGGCGTCCAGCCGAAGTTGCTCCGGTGCCGGCCCCAGGCATGAGTCTGATACATGTTATAATCGGGCATCTGCAAGAGCTTGTTGTCCCAGGTTTCGGCACTGATTTGCTCTGATAGGACCTGCCAATTAACCATAAATAGTACACTTCCTAAACTGACTTAGTTTATTTAAATCCTTACACCTTCGAACTCATATATTATGTATCGATTAAATAAAGCCCCGTCTGAATAAACGGGGCAAAATTTAACGGTTTTTTGGTGGTATTTTTAAAAGCTTAAATAAAACCTCCGAAGAATCCACGATTGCTGTTAAAGGATTTCCCCCTTTGCTTTTCAAACCAGGTAAGGGTGGCCTTCAGCCCGGTATCAATATCAACAACCGGTTCGTATCCCAATATGGTTCTGGCTTTTTCGATATTGGCCTTCCGGCGTGATATGGTATCCCAGGAGCGTGTCTGAACGTACGATAGAATTGATTTAGACCCGGTAAGGGCTCTGATTTTGGCGGCGATTTCTTTTATCGCCGTTTCTTTTCCGGTTCCGATGTTGAAAATCTGGCCGGCGGCTTTTTCGTTTGTTGCACAGGAAAGCAATCCTTTTACAACGTCTCCCACAAAGGTAAAATCTCTGGTTTCGTCCCCGCTTCCGGTAATGTGTAGTGGAGCTTGATTTAAAGCAGCCCAAAAGAAGTTGGTGATGACGTTTCTAAATGGGCCGGGATACTCACCTGGTCCATAGGCATTAAAAACCCGGACTACAACAGTGGGCAGCTTCCAGTAGTAATTGAAGAAATTTACATACATCTCTCCGCTCAACTTTGAAATAGCGTAGGGTGTTTCCGGTTCAAATTCCAGGGTGCTTTCATCGTTTTGTAAGGATTTATTGCCGTAAACACATGAGGATGAGGTGTACACAAAACGCTTGACGGTGGCATCTTGCGAGTATTGCAGCAATTTAAGCGTTCCCAGGCTGTTTATTTCCAGATCCCGGCGGGGAAAAAGCACGGAATTCTGGTTGGCGAAGTTCGCCGCCAGGTGAAATACGTAGTCTATAGCGTAGCGCGAGAATAAGCAGCGCAAGACGTCATCATCAAGAATAGAGGCATTGATAAAATCAATATTCTTTAGTTCAAAAATATTATCAAGGTGTCCGGACGCCAGGTTATCCAATACAATAATCTGGTTATGGGAGGCAAGTTCATTGACGAGATGCCTGCCAATCGCTCCTGCTCCACCGGTCACCAGTATGGTGCTGTTTTTTAACATTTTTAACCCCAGCCTTTCCCCGATTTTTATAGCTTTCGCATTCGAATCCCGGAAAAAATGTTCCCTTTAAGCCCGGGCAGCTTATAGGTGCTGATGGTAAATGTTCTCTAATTGGGTTACCGCATCAATGATATTGAAACGGTTTTTTATGATTTCCAGGCCTTGCTCGGCTGAACGGCGAAGCCGGATTTTACTTCTTCCGAGCTTAATGAGATGTTCGATAAAAGCCTTTTCATGCAGGGGATTCCAATAGCCTATGAGGCTGAAAATCAGTTCATCAAAGCTGCTTTTGTCAATAAGTCCGGCGAACCCGGTCTGATAAGCGGCAAAAACCGGACGCTGGCAGGCCATAGCTTCCAGGGCTGATCTACCGCAGCCCAATACCAGATCGGCCATGGCCAGATACGGTCTCACTTCAAGCTGAGGTCCCGTTAGAAAGACATGCAGAAATTTGCTCTTCTGGCAGGCAATATTACTTAATTCCTGAATCTGGTCATAGAAAGAACCGAATCCAACCAGGATAAGGTTTAATCCTCTCAGCCGTTTGGCTATCAAGGGAGCATGCTCCAAGAGCTGAAAAACCGGAGTTTCCTTTCCGTCTTGAAAACGAGTCACAAAAGTAATGGTAAAGCAGTCCGGATTGAAGCCCGGTGCTTTTAAACGGTTGCGGCTTGGAGCAAGGGGGCTGAAAGTTTGCAGATCTATTCCATTGGGGATTACTACCAGTTTCTCCGGGGTGGGTATGCACCCAGCCAGCAGGGCGGCAACACCGTCGTCTACAGCAATAACTGAACTTGCTTTTTCGCAAACCCTGACTCCGCTTTCCGAATTATCCAGACCGGAATTATAGAGGCCATGGATGGTGATAAAAAAGGGCTTGTGCAGCGCTTCGGCTAACTGAGAGCCCCGGGTGATAGCATAGAAGGGGTGGGAATGAACAACCTCAGGAGCAAATGGCGCTACGTCAGCCAGCGCATCGTCGGTGCCGATCATGTGGTGGAAAAGGCCATGAGGATCTCTTATCCCTTGAAAAAATACCGGGTCCGTAAAATATGAATGAACAAGTACTTGATGCCCTCTTTTTATGAGTTCGTTTATAAATGTTTGGAGGTGAGTCTCCAATCCCCCCGAGGTCAATGCGTCTGTTAAAAAAACTATCCTCATATATACCCCACCCTACAAAACCTTCTAGCTATAATATGGTAAAACCATGAAAAATGACATTAACTATGCCATCCCAGGCACATATTACCAGTGGCCTGTTTCCGGCATCAAAAAACGACCCATTAGTGAACCTTTGGTGAACGATCAAAATAAAATAGTATAGCATTCTACCATACCAGGAATAATATGGGGGTTGTCCAATATGGGGACCATATGCGTAATCGGACTTGGCTATATCGGATTGCCGACGGCTGTAGTCCTGTCTCTGCATGGATACAAAGTAATTGGAGCTGACAGCAACGAACAGGTTTTAAACGAACTTTCCCGGGGATACACCCATATCAAAGAACCTTCGCTCAATGGCGCGCTCAAAAAGGCTTTGACCGGGGGAAGTCTGCTATTGTCAGCGACTACGAAACCGGCCGATATATTCATCATTGCCGTACCAACACCAAATAAGAGTGATAAGTCCTGTGATTTAAGTTTTGTATTACAAGCAATAAACGGGCTTCTGCCCCATCTGTCCGGTGGAAATCTAATCATTATTGAATCAACCATTCCGCCCTTGACTTGTGAGGAGACTGTCAAGCCGCTTATTGAGACAACTGGATTGAAGGTGGGAAAAGACCTGTTTCTGGCCCATTGTCCGGAACGGGTAATGCCCGGGATGATTATGCAAGAAATAACAGAAAACGATCGGGTTATCGGCGGGTATTCTGAAGAATGCGCTAAACGGGCCGCCGCCGTTTACAGCTCCTTTATAAAGGGGCAGATTATCTTGACTGATCTGCGCAGCGCGGAAATGACGAAATTGATGGAGAATACCTTCCGCGATGTAAATATCGCCCTGGCCAATGAGCTGGCTAAAATATGCAACCACCTGGGAATAAATGTTCTTAAGGTAATCGATATGGCCAATAAACATCCCCGGGTGGATTTCCTAAAGCCCGGTCCTGGAGTTGGCGGACACTGCCTGGCGGTGGATCCCTATTTTATAGTTGAAAAGGCGCCTGACCTGGCGGAACTTATCTCCCAGGCACGTAAGATCAATTGCAGCATGCCCGACTACATTGTAAAAAAAGTGAGAGGCCTTTTATGCGGAACAAAATCACCCCGTATCGCCGTATTGGGGGTAAGCTACAAGGGAGATGTGGAGGATACCCGGGAAAGCCCGGCGTTGGACATTATCGAGATGCTGAAAGCAGAAGGTTTTCAGCTGCGGATTTATGATCCCTATGCCGTGATTGACGGACAGGAAAGAAAGCTTGAGCAGGCGGTCAAAGGGGCGGATATGCTTCTCCTTTTAGCTGATCATTCGGAGTTTAAAACCCTTGACTATGCCCGCCTGGCAAAAGAGATGAGAACACCGGTGGTCTTTGACACCAGGGGAATTATTAATAGTGAAAAAGACTGGAGCGGCCTGCTCAAGCTTTACAATTTGGGCTCAGTTTTTGATTAAAATAGGGCGATAATTTCTCTGACCTGTCTTGTTATATGCTCAAGATCCGATTGGCCCAGGCGCGGATGAACCGGCAGGGACAATACTGACTGGCATGCAGCTTCGGCCACAGGATATTGAAGGTCATTTTTATTCCAGAAGCGATGGTGATGTAGAGGCATCGGGTAGTATACGGCGGCCCCCACTTCCGAAGCCAGTAAATTCTTAAGCAACTGGTCTCGATTGGTATTTACTTTAATTGTATACTGGTTGAAAACATGCCGGGCGGCTGGCGGTATAAACGGGCACTCCACCAAATCCTGCAGGCGTTCGCTCAAAAAGGCGGCATTTTTTTGGCGTGTTTTTATAAATGTTTCCAACTTGGATAGTTGGGACAGGCCAATAGCCGCATGGATATCACTCATCCTGAAATTGAAGCCCAGTTCAACATAATCATACTTCGTTTTCATACCATGGTTGCGCAATAGCCTCAAATGTTCAGCTAGATTATTGTCATCAGTTGTAATCATTCCACCTTCGCCGGAAGTCATATTCTTGGTGGGATAAAAGGAGAAACAGCCGGTTCCGAAGGAGCCGACCATTTGCTTATTCCACTGGGCACCGTGCGCCTGGCAGGCGTCTTCAATTAAAACCAGTCCATGAATACTGGCCAGTTCGGAAAAGCTTTCCATGTCGGCCGGCAGGCCGAACAGGTGGACAGGAATGATGGCCCGGGTATGGCGACCGATAAGACTTTTCACCTTTACAGGGTCGAGGTTAAAAGTTCGCGGGTCTATGTCCGCTAAAACCGGAGTGGCACCAACGTACATAATGGCATTAAGAGTGGCTATAAAAGTGAAGGGCGTAGTTATTACCTCATCCCCCGGGCCAATAC
>JBDKUE010000080.1:0-3966 GCA_039679855.1 Syntrophomonas sp. | reverse complement strand
AAGATATTAGAAAACATGATCATTATGAAAAACCGAGTGTGAAGAGAAAAAAGAAGTCAGAAGCGGCCCGTAAAAAGAAAAAGTTCTAAGGAGGAGGAGGCCGTTTGTCGTCCCTGAATGAGCGATTGATTGCTGATATGAAAGAGGCCATGAAACAAAGAGAGGCCGGTAAAATACGTCTTTCAACCATCAGGCTGCTCAGGGCGGCGCAAAAAGAAGCGGAGGTAGCCAGGAAAAGGGAACTTGACGACGATGAAATTCTTGAGCTGATTGTCCGCGAAGTAAAAAAACGAAGAGATGCCATTCCAGAATACCAAAAGGCCAACAGGCTGGAATCTATAAAGCAGTTGGAAGAAGAGATAGCAGTTCTCACAAATTATCTTCCCGAACAAATGGATGAGGATGCGCTGAAGAGTATAATACAAGAGGCAATAAACCAGACTGGTGCCAACAGCGCAAAAGATATGGGCCTGGTAATGAAAACCCTGCTTCCTCAGATAAGGGGAAGGGCTGACAGCAAAAAGGTCAGCCAAATGGTTAAGGAAATGCTAAGCTAAATAAGGCCCGGCAGGCGCACCCTGCCGGGCCTTAAATGGTCAACAGCAAGTGAAAGGATGAGAATGTCTTGGGCCGGATGAACCGGGGAATGAAAAAGCAACAAACCCTCAAGTACCTCGTGGTCGGGTTTGTGATCTTGTCGTTTATGGTCAGTATATTGTCTTTTGCATTCTATTGATTTAATGATTTAGAATTATGCCTTTAGTTTACGAACCTGCGATGGTATACACGCAGGTATTACTGGTCATTACCATTAAGCGCCTTTTTAAAAGGGCGCTTTTTTAGTGCGCCAAATCGCTCCGTGAGACTGGGGTCAAGAATGTGAGGAGCGGTCCGGGCATATATTTATGTGATGCTAGTTTGGGGAGGGGAAATAATGAGCAAGCGCAGAGAGGCCATTAGCCGGGCGGTGGCTGACCTATTGGAAATACCCAAAGACCTGGCTCTTGATCTACCCAGGATTACATTGGTGGGCAAAGGCGAGCTCTATATTGAGAACCACCGGGGGATAATCGAATACAGTCCCGAGCGCTTGCGGATCAATCTCAGCCGGGGGTACATCGAAATAGAAGGGAAAAGCCTGGAGATAAGCGTTTTAATGCCTGATGAACTGGCGATAGTGGGAGAAGTCCGCTCTTTGCGGTACCTGGATTAAATCAAGCCGAAAGCTCCCGGCGGGATATAGGAGGCGGCGATGAGCAAAAGGATCTTTGAGCAGCTGGGCGGCATGGTCACCGTAAAACTAAAGGGAAAGAACCTGGAGAAGGTAGTAAATATGGCCATGGCCCGAGGCATCTTTTTATGGAACATAAAAAAGAGCGATGATGGAATAAGCTTCAGGGTTCGCCAGAGTGGGTTTAACGCCCTGCAATCGCTCACCGCCGAAGGCGGTTTTGAACTGGAGGCTACCCGAAGACAGGGGCTGCCCTTTTTTAAACAGGTATTGAAACGCCGTATGGGCTTTTTGGCGGGGGCACTCTTCTTCGTGGCTGCCCTCTATTGCCTCTCTTCTTTTGTCTGGCTGATAGAAGTGAGCGGAAACCGGGTGGTAGGGGAAGAGCGAATTCTAGACGATGCCTGTCGTCTGGGTATATACCGCGGGGCTGCCAAATGGAACTTTAGCACCAGAGAGGTGGAGGACGCCCTGCTCCGGGATATCAGTGAAATTTCATATGTCAGGGTTAATATTAAGGGAGTAAAGGCCCGGATCGAGATAGTTGAGAAAGTCCTACCCAGCCAGGAAATCACCGGCCCCTGTCATATTGTAGCGGTGCGCGACGGGGTGGTGGACGACATCCTGGTATTAAACGGGCAGGCAGCGGTTAAACCCGGGGACGTAGTGGTAAGAGGGGACGTACTTATATCCGGTCTTTTGGACCCCCCCAGCAGTCCTTATGTCCCCGAGAGCGAAGAGGAGATAATGAACAAAAAGGCCAGCCCGGTCCGGGCCAGGGGTTCAGTGATGGCCCGGGTTTGGTATGAGGGCTATGGAGAGTGCGCCATGACGTCGGAAAAACTGGTTTTAACCGGTGAAAGATCGCGTATGGCATATATCGAGACTCCCTGGCGAAAGCTAGTCATCAAAAAGGGAACCGAATTCGCTATGGCGCAAAACAGCACCGCTGTAAAGAAATTCAACACCCCCTGGGGAGAATGCTCACTGGTGGTAGTTACGGCCATGGAACAATCAACGCAAAGGGAGGAGCATCCCGAAAACGAGGCGGTAAATATTGCCCGGGAACGGGCTTTAAAGAACCTGGCCGACCTTTTGCACACCACCAAACCCTTCAACGACTGCCGGGTTGAAGTTTTGTCGTCGCCCAGCGATCCCATCCTCAGGGTAAAGGTTGCGGTTGAGGTTATCGAAGACATCGGTCAACCCCAGTCGTTTGCTCCGCAGCAAATGGCAAAGAAATAGCTTCATGTGATATAATAGCGTAGTACACTCAAACCCTGGTTGTTGTCTAATTTAAGGCAATGTTGTGGCAGGAAACCATTATTTTGTCGATGGAGCAATCAGTAAGACCGGGGTAAGAGCATGTCTGACTATGTAGGGGGTTTATGATTGGCGGAAAAAGAAGCGGTCGTATCCATAGGGGACAACCTGCAAGCAGCCGTATTTTTCGGTTCGGGGGATGAAAACTTCAAACATCTGAAAGAGGTGTGCCAGGCTGAACTGCACGCCCGCGGTGGGGAAGTATTTATCAAGGGCCAGGAGGAAGATGTTAACCGGGCATTGGACATCGTCAATGCCCTTCTGGATATAGTTGAAGGCGAAGGACAGCTCAAATTATCCGATATAAATTACGTGTCGGGATTGGTGCAGCAGGGTAACAAGGCCAAACACCAGGATATTACCGGGGGTGTGATATTAAGCTCGGCCCGGGGAAAACCTATCAAGGCCAAAACCCTGGGGCAAAAGCGATATGTCCAGTCCATAATGCGGGATGACGTGGTGTTTGGTATTGGACCGGCCGGGACGGGCAAAACCTACCTGGCAGTGGTAATGGCGGTACGGGCCTTAAAGAGCCGGGAGGTTGAGCGTATTATCCTGGTTCGTCCGGCAGTTGAAGCCGGCGAAAAACTGGGCTTTCTACCTGGTGATTTTATCGAAAAGGTCAACCCTTATCTTAGGCCACTTTATGACGGTCTTTTTGACATACTGGGTGTGGATGTAACCCAGCGCTACCTTGATAAAAACGTAATTGAAGTGGCGCCTTTAGCCTATATGCGCGGCAGGACCTTAAATGACGCATTTATAATACTGGATGAAGCTCAGAACACCACCCCCCAGCAGATGAAGATGTTTTTAACCCGGCTGGGTTTTGGGTCCAAGGCAGTTATAACCGGCGATATTACTCAGGTGGATCTGCCCCGCGAAGAATATTCGGGGCTCATTGAAATTCAAAAAATACTGTCCTCGGTAAAGGGTGTATCTTTCGAGTATTTAACCAAGGAGGACGTTATAAGGCATCCACTGGTTCAGACGATAATAGATGCCTATGAGAGTTTTGAAGCGGGGCAAAGCACCAGGGATTAGGTTAATCCCCGTTTTCTTTAAGGAGCAAAAGATTACCTATGGCTAATATAGCGGGGTTTCTATGGCGGAAAATCGCTTCTTATTTCCAACGATCAAGCACTAAAAGACTGGTCGGGGGACTGCTCTTTTTTCTCCTGACCATTCTAGTATTTTATAGTAAATCCACTCCCAGCCAACTCAATATGCGGGCTGACGAAGTAGCCACCCGCACTATTCAATCGACCGTTACTGCAGTAGTAATTGATGAGAAACAGACTGACGAAGCCAGGCGGCAGGCCAGCCAGCGGGTTCAGAAGGTTTATCAGGAAAATAAATACGCACCAACCAACGCCCGAAATGATATCAACACCTTTTACACCAATATCAAT
>JBDKUE010000147.1:0-2060 GCA_039679855.1 Syntrophomonas sp. | reverse complement strand
TCCCGATGGGCATTCTGTGCTCTCATATTCCGGGCATTGTAGACTTTGCAGCCCAGGCATCAGTTGTAGCCGGCTCGGCTCCTGACGTTGCCGCACAGGCTATAGCCACCTACAAGGCTTCATTGGCCCCCCTGACCTGGAATGGCTTCTTCATTAAGAACCTGATCCCGGTCACCCTGGGCAACATCGTAGGTGGAGCCATTTTCGTGGGCGGCATCTACTGGTACAGCTACCTGAAACCGCAGGCCCAGGCTGACAAGAGCGTAAAGGCCTAATTAGAAATTAGTCTTCTCAAGGGTAAATCCCTTGAGGCGATGATCTTACTCCATCAAGGAGGGGGGGTGGCGCCCCCCTCCGCTCCCATATATGCTGCATTTATCTGTTCAATAAACTTCCCGCGCAAGTCCAAAGATAACCTGCCTTACATAACCCTACCATTGAGTCTGAAGTTAAGCACAGCGAAAATGTCTAGTATGCACCCCTAAAGTAACCATCATTCTTAAATTGGAGAAGAAGTGAGGGTCATGCTATACACCATACTGTGGGCACATCTTTGGCATATTGATCAACTTGTGCAATTGACCCCAAAAAAGAAACTTCCCGCTAATGCGGGAAGAAAAAGAATGGGACTGTATGAAAAAGCCCGAGGCTTTTACATCAATATCAATGGCACTCCATATACTGGGCACCACCATATTATAAGATATTATAACAGAATTAACCTCAAATAGCACTAATTAGTAATATTAGCATAAATTACACAAAATATCAAGATATAGTAACGGATAAAATCGAATATACCCGAAATAAATAGCTGCGCCACTTATTTCAATTTTGTGATTGGCCTCCTATTGGACCGGGTTATTCTTTCTCACCTGTTCTTCTATCCAGCGTTCGGTTGCAAAATTCAATGGAAGCGTCCTCAAATCTTCCCACACATAATCCGCGGCAGAAAGTTTGCGCCCATCGATTTCCTTGAAGTACTGTCCGCAGACCTGGCAAACACCCATCTCCACACCAGGAAAATCCTCATTATCGAGGTAAATAAGCTGCTTGGAGTCTTCACTTCCACAAAACATGCATCCGGTACGCTGTACAGGCCATTCAAAGCTGCACGTGGTGCAGTGCATCATCCTTTTGCCATCCGGCGCGGTCAGAACCGCCAGAGTGGAGACTTCGCCGCAAACCGGGCAAGACAGTATACTTTTCTCGGGATCTTCTGATGCGCGGGGATTGTACGTTTGTTCCGGGACTCCCTTCTCATCGACGATCTGGCTGGCGAGCTTAGCTACGCCGCTAACCGCCATTTGAAGACGGGTTGCCGTTTCCGAGTCCATGGTGTTTTGGCCTTGCTTTAACTGTTCCCACATGCCCCGCAGAGATGATTCATTGATTTCGACTCTGGCAGAGATGTTTAATCTCTGCCAGAGTTCAATAATCGCATTTACAGGTAAATCAACGACGGGCAAATAGGGCGTTTGTTTAGCCAGGCGTAAATTAACCAGCCAATATGAACCGCGTTCCTGCTGCCAGGCTCCAACCTCTTGTTTGAGTTGTCGATATGTCTGGTAAGCCTGTTCCACGTCTGCGGTAGCAACCAATTTGCTTTTTTTTGCAGCCATTTAGATTCCCCTCTTAAGCGTCCTTCTCGGTTTCTTTAGCCTCTTCGTTATACCATTTCTCGTAATGTTCGTAGGCAAACTTGGCTGGCACCCAGCCTGTGAAAATGCCCTTTAAAGCCTGGTTTGAATCGGGATGAAGTATTCCCAGGTACAGATGGGCGATCAAAAGAGCGGCCATAAACAGCGCACAGGCAGCATGTATAGGGTACGCCCACTGAGCTATCCATTGCGGCATCGAAGGAGCAAACCAGACAATATATCCGCTGATAACGATGCAAACGGTTCCCAGGATGGTGAACATGGAGTTCAGCTTTTCACCGCCGTTAAACTTGCCCTGGGGAGGGAAAGGCTTATGTCCGCCAAAGAACTCAATGGCAAAGTTTTTAGCATGGTCAAAATCGGCCTGGCCGAAATTGAGCACGTCTTTAAACCAGCGCC
>JBDKUE010000212.1:0-30464 GCA_039679855.1 Syntrophomonas sp. | reverse complement strand
AGGCTGACAAGAGCGTAAAGGCCTAATTAGAAATTAGTCTTCTCAAGGGTAAATCCCTTGAGGCGATGATCTTACTCCATCAAGGAGGGGGGGTGGCGCCCCCCTCCGCTCCCTTAAACGGGTCGGGATTAGAAGCCTGGCAGAATATGGTTCAACGTGCGACTGCCGATAACTACTCAAGATTTATTCATAATAATATATTAAATGCTTAGAATTTGCCGTGTCTGCCTGCACCTGCCGTAAATTTTGTAGCGCCTTTAACAGTCTCTCCACTTACAATAACGATATCATATCCTTTAAAAAATTCTTGTTCCATGGCGTCTTTGAAATTCATGTTAAACCCATCATAAACAGACTGCCGGTCACTTAGCATACATTGACGCGGGAAAGCGGCTATTTGTTCAGCAAGCTTTTCGGCTTCTTCCCGGGCAGTGCCGGGTTCCACCACCCGGTTGGCAAGTCCCATTTGCAGGGCCTCATCGGCGGTAACCGGCCGGCCGGTCAGGATCAGATCCATTGCCCGGCTCATTCCGATCAAACGCGGCAAACGCTGGGTTCCGCCGTCAATTAAGGGCACCCCGAATCTACGGCAGAATACTCCGAATATTGCATCTTTCTCCATTACGCGCATGTCGCACCACAAAGCCAGCTCCATCCCACCAGCTACGGCATAGCCCGAAACCGCTGCAATAACCGGTTTGGAAAGCTGCATACGTGAAGGCCCCATCGGTCCATCTTGGGTCATATCTTTATCCATCCTGTTGGCAGGTCCATTAGGATCGCCGACATGAACGGCATCTTTTAAATCAGCTCCAGCACAAAATGTTCCCCCGGCGCCGCATAATACAGCCACTGCATAATTGGGATCACTATCGAAGGCACGGAAAGCGTCGGCCAGTTGATCGGCTGTTTTGCGATTAACACAGTTTTTTATTTCCGGCCGGTTGATTATTACCGTGTAGACTGCTCCTCTGGTTTCTACTAATACTTCACTCATTTTTAACTACTCCTTTCGCGAAAAGGCCTAATACAAGCACTACCTGGTTTTATAAATGTTTAAAGGATCAACTTTGGTGCGTAATACAGTTAATTCTTCCCCGGTAATCCATTCAGCTTCTTTAGCCCTGGACACGTCCAGCTTAAAGCCAGTATTGTCCAGAATCTGTTCGATGGCAACCCCGGGATAGTATTCATCAAGGTAGGCTTCTTTTGTTTTATCATCAAACTTCATTATTCCCAGGTTGGTAATTATAGCGGCAGGGCCTCCAGTAAGTCCAAGCGTTTCTCTGGGAACCCATTTGCGTTCACCTTTGGTGTTATCCGGAGCCACCCAACCCGGAGTAGTTACATAATCCACCTGCTCGACAAAAGTACGTTTGCTCTGAGCGCAGACAATAAAGGTATTGGAACAATAGCAGCCGATATCCACGGCGCCGCCACTGCCTGCAATCCGGAATTTAGGATTATCGATGGGCCCAATCTGGGTGGTATTAATATTTCCATATTTATCGACCTGCGCAGCTCCCAGAAAACCGATTTCGACCCGGCCGCGCCTGGCTCCGGACAAGGCAAAACCGTTGTCAAGCTGCGCGGAACATCCGTAGCTTATGCGTCCGCCAAAGAGCGAAAAAGGTAGTTCCGCTATTGCTGCATCGAAAGAGCCGTTCTCAATGATGGTCTTTAAACCGCTGCACCATAGATGTTTGGCTATCTGCGATGCCAGAACCGGAAGGCCGATTCCGATCAAGGCCTGTTTGTTGTCAAAAGGCTTCAGCTGCCTGGCAGCATAGATTACCATTTTTTCCTGAGCTGAACTCTGTAAGTTTTCAGACATTTTTACGCCCCCCTTTTAAGCTAATTGTTCAATGCTGGTACGCGGCTTAAATCCAAAAGGCTCCACCGCTTTAAGCTGCATAATTTTGGCTGCTCCGATTTTTGCGAGGTATGCATTATTATCAGGAAGGCCAAAGATCCATTCGTCAGACCATTTTGCAAAGTCTTCTTCAGTTCTAGCAGCTTTCTGGTAGGCAAACAGGGCTTCCATATCCATATCATAATAACCCGGCAGCGCAGTTGGATGGGCCCCCCAGGGCACGTGAACGATCATATCCACTTGCGTGGTGGGAATGTTGTTGCGATTGGGGTCTCTCCTCAAATATGACTCGGGTACGATTTCTTCCGCCGTGATGATTACCTTGTCGGCGGCAAAAGCGGCATAAATATCCAGGCCCTGCGTTCCTTCAATTCGCACCGTTCCTTCACTGCCGACTTTGCCCACATGAATTACAGCCACATTGGGTCTTAGGGCGGGAACCAGAACCACCGTTTCATGCTCTTGGGAGAAAGGATTTTCAGTAAAAATATATTTCTTTGCGCCTATTCTCTCCGGATCGCGCGCCAGGGATCTCAATTCCTCACTAAAATCATAGTTGGGATTAATAATATCCGACCCGATGCAATAAGGGGACGCTACATAAGGAAGACCCAGCGCCGGTGCCATAAGTTGGAGCTGGCAGTCAACGTGGCCAAATTCATCAACCACCAGTTCATTCTTAGCCAAAGCGCGGTGAAGGCAGGGAGCTTTCCCAAACACGCCCAGATGAGTGTAACAACCTCTGATTCCTCGAATGCAGCCTGTCCCAACTAAAAAATCTTCAACTGAGAGAAACGATAAAGTTATAAGGTTCTTTTTCTGTTGTCTGGCCACTTCGCGCATAGCGGCCACCGGACGTCGGCCGTCAACGATACCTCCGAAAAAAACGATATCGCCATCCTGAATTATGGACATCGCATCCTTTAAGCTGACAATTTTATTGGCTGCCATTTAATATACCTCCTTGTCCTAACAAAATAATTAATTATCGAGTTCATGCTCAGTAATACCGGCCAGGTATTTAGCAAGATCCTTTTTGCTTTTTAAGTTATAAAATCTATGAAGTGCGATATCTTCCATCACCGGAGAACCGCCGCCATGAACTCCGGCCACTAATAAAGCCGAGCCAATTTCTCCAGTAAGAATGTCACTGGCCAGATGGTAAGCTCGGTAATGATTTTCTTCTGAAACTCCCTGGCGCCGCTTGGTATATTTTCTGACAAAATCGCCCACCACCGGACTGTTGTACTCTTTGGAAAGCGGCAAGGTGGCGGGAAGACCCCCGGCGATACTGCACAGGATATCGTATTCATGATAGATGTTATGGCCGGCATGCCTCCTTCCTACATTGGCATAAATGATATTGGGTACCTGGGTTCCTGATGGAGCCGTCATTGACTGTACGCTGGCGGCAATGCCTGCAGCATATACCAGTTCAGCGACACTAATCATATCCGCCAGTTTCTCCCTCGTGTGGCTCGACTTTTCCACCCCGTTATAGTCGGCCAGGAGGGCGGTGGTTCCCATCATCACATCGCCTACCCCCGGTTTGCAGCCGCAATAACTGTGCCGGTGGAACAGGGCAAAGAGCATAGCCAGTTCGCTTCCGAACTCGGTTTCACCATTGAGGAAAATTCTGTCGTTGGGGACAAATACGTTGTCAAATACGGTAAAGCTCTCGATATCGCCAAAATTGGTATAGGGAGCTTCCATGCCAGGCTCCCTCTTTACTGAAAAAGCGTCTCGGGCAATTAAATAAACGCCCTCGGTATCTGCCGGAATGGCAAAAGCAACAGCGTAATCCTTTTCATCTTTGGCCAAAGCTCGGGTGGGAATAACGATCAGCTCATCCGCGTAGGGTGCCATTGTATTGTGCAACTTGGCGCCCCTTACTACGATGCCATCCTCCCTTCTATCGACTACATGCAAATACATATCCGGATCCGGCTGTTCAGCCGGTCTTAAGCTCCGGTCGCCTTTGGCGTCAGTTTGGGCGGCGGCGCCGATCAGATCATTATCCTGAAAATAGGCAAGATACTTTAGCCAGCGCAGGTGATAGTTGGTACCATGCTTTATATCCGCGTTTTTGGTAGCCACTGACAGACCGTTCATAACGTCAGCGCCCATACAACGCTGAATACAACCACCTATTCGCCCGCATAGAATCCTGGTTATCTCCTGTTTAGCCAGCAGGTCCTCCGCTGACTGGTGAATGTGGCAAAAACGATTAATCTCTTTTCCGGTTACATGCGAGGTTGTCTTTAGCCACCTGCTATACCCTGGATCATTAGCCAAATCAAACGTCAATTGGATGGCTTTGCTGGCATGAACCACTTTGGGATGATCCCGTCCGATCACCTCACCATCCAAATAGATGTTTTTTCTCATGACAGACAACTTTTCTAAATACTCCTGAGATGTACGCATTTTTTTAAAACCTCTCCTTCTCGTATTCCGGCAATAGTCTCTGCGAGCACCTCCTTTTTTACCGGATAAATACTTTTGGCATACTGACATATAATTTTGCAAAGAGTATGCCAACATACTGTTTTGATACCTGGATAGTCCTAATTCGTGCCTCTAATCCCAATACAACAGACTTGTCAGTTATTGCAGCGCATATGCTATGCTTTTTTATAAAGATAATAAAGCTTGATGTTTTGCGCCATCTTGACATGGCCATGACTTTTTGACATGTTTTTATGTCATTATGGCGCGATTTTTCGTTTAGGTTGATTGACATTCATGCAGGCAAGTGTTATAAACGAATAAACAATGCAGCGAGAGGTGCAAAATGACAGATGAATATCGCAAAATAAGAAGAAAATGGGTTGAGATGCACGAAGACCCCGAATTACGCGCTACCCTTTCCACTGATATCAGGGATGCCTGGGAGCGCAGTTATCAACACGATATCGATTATATGTTGAAAGCCAATCCCTACATTTTGGAAGCGTCCGAGTTAAAATCGATGCAGGAAAATTCGGCCTGGTTGATAAACATATCTCTTCCGATCATGCAAAAGCTATCTCAATTTGTTGCCGGTACCGGCTTCGTTGTCGCGCTGTGCAATTCGGATTTATGCAATTTAAAGGTGGTCGGTGATGAGGACGCCTTGGAATGGGCATATAAGGCCCATCTTATGGAAGGTTCTTTGTGGAAAGAGTCTCTTGTCGGAACCAACGCCGGCTCTTTGGCTTTAAACCTGGGTAAACCGGTTTCAACCTATGCCTTTGAGCATTTTTGCCTCTTCTCGATTTCTTCTGCCGCTTCCAGCGCCCCTATTTTTTACGAGAATAATATAGTTGGAACACTTAGCATGGTGGCTCCCTTTGCCAACGTCAATAACCATACACTGGGCATGGTAGTGGCCGCCAGGGACAATATAGAGTCGACAATGACTTTAAAGAGTATATCCGAATATAATCAAATCATTATGGAATCAATGTCCGAAGGGGTATTGGTTTTGGACAACAGCGGACGGATAACTTACGCTAATAAGAATTGCGGCAGAATCTTAGAACAAGATGTGGCCGAGTTGATTGGAAACAACATATATACCTTACTTGGTAATATGGAACAAAACCGCGACTTTATAAACAGTCTTACTCACCGGATAAATATGATCGACGAATCTGTTATTTTATCCATTGGCTCTAAAAAGATTAACTGTAATATTACCTGTACTCCGTTAAAAAACTCAGAGTTTGACGGAAACAATGGCGACGTAATCATAATCCGAGAAAATTACCGTATAAAACGCCTGGTTGGCAATACAATCGGCAATGCAAAAATGACCTTCGATGATATTATTGGACAGAGTGCAGGCTTTAAAGAAACTGTCCGCAATACCAAAGTGGCAGCCCGCTCAGATTCAAATGTACTATTGCTTGGTGAGAGTGGAACTGGAAAAGATATATTAGCCCAGGCAATGCATAATGAGAGTTCAAGAAGAATGCATCCGTTTGTGGCTATTAACTGTGCCGCTTTACCGCGTGAATTAATAGCCAGTGAATTGTTTGGATATATCGAGGGAGCGTTCACAGGGGCAAAAAAGGGTGGAAACATTGGTAAATTTGAACTGGCTGATCAGGGAACCATATTCCTTGACGAAATCGGCGATATGCCCCTTGATTTACAGGCTTCATTATTGCGTGTCCTGGAAGAAAAAAGTGTACGCCGGCTTGGAGCCAATAAATTAAATCCCATCAACACCAGAATCATTGCTGCAACCAACAAAAACATAGAGGCGGCTATCGATAGAAATACTTTCCGCCGCGACTTATTCTATCGCTTAGGCGTGATACGAATAAATGTTCCTCCATTACGTGAGCGGAAAGATGACATCATTTTTTTAACCCAGTATTTCACTTCTGCGATATGCAAAAGATTAAACATAGACAATAAAACCTTTGACAATGAAGTGTTGGAAGCTTTTACCGCATATTCATGGCCCGGTAATGTAAGAGAGCTTCAGAACTTACTCGAAGCAGTTATTCAACTATGTCCTGATAAACAGATAACCTTTGACTTTGTGAAAAGCTACTTATCCTTTTCAAATAATGATTCAAATTCCACATCAACTCCTCAGCAAGTACCAACGATCAGTGACAATTTGAAACTTACTGACCTTGAGAAAGATACCATATTAACTTGTCTTGGAAAGAACAATAATAATAAAAGCAAAACAGCCCGGGAGCTCGGCATGTCCTTAAGAACTCTTTATAGACGTTTGGAGAAATACGGTCTTTACTAACGATAACCCTATATAATTGAAATTAGGGGCAGCTTCTAAAAAATAATCACCTTATTTTACATCAATTTGGACTTCACACAAAGTTCGGGATACACACTATTCGCCGTACGATAGTCTGCTAAAATAGTGTTTTGTATTTCCATAATAAGAATACCAATCCCGGTTTCAAGGAAATATGCTTTCATCTCGTTTTGACATTCAATATTACCTTTTGATTCTAGGTAGGCTCTATGTTGAGCATTACTTTTGATACTGACCAGCCTTTCTAATATGTAAGCTCTTTCCATACCCACATCTTCCTTCCATGTATGTTGTTCTTCCGGGTTTAATAATAAGATAATTAAATAGGTGACGAATCATAGTTTTTAGGTAAGAGGGCAGGTGCAACCCCACCCTCTTGACACTGTATATTTATTAAACTATTTTATGCCTACGGCGCCATATGCCCTGTCTCTCAGCGTCCTTGATTAGAACATCTCTAAAATCAGGGTGGGCCAGGTTAATTAGACCCTCCGCTCTCTGCCAGACAGACATGCCTTTCATCTCGAAAATTCCGTATTCGGTCACTATATATTGGGCTACCGAACGGGGGTCGGTCACGATAGCACCGCTGGTTAAGGTAGGGACAATTCTTGAATGTTTCTTCCCGTCCTTGCCGATATTGCTGGAGGGAAGACAGACAATTGATTTTCCTCCCCGGGATTCATAGCCGGCAAGCACAAAATCCAACTGGCCGCCGGTGCCGCTGATAATTCTGGTCCCGCTTGATTCGGCGCATACCTGGCCGTAGAGGTCAACCTCAATGGCATTGTTAATAGTAATCAGTTTGTCGTTCAGCGCTGCAATTGATGGTTTATTGGTGTAGTTGACCGGGCAGCTTGCACATTGCGGATTATCATCAATAAAGTTATAGAGTCTTTGAGTACCCACAGCAAAAGCGTAGACCAGTTTACCCGGATTAATTTGTTTTTTCAGATTGGTAAGTATGCCGGCCTCGTACAAATCTATATAGGCATCAACCAGCATCTCGGTATGACAGCCCAAATTTTTAAGGTCTGATTCAGCAATCATTTTTCCTACCGCGTTGGGCATACCCCCAATACCCAGTTGTACGCAGCAGTCATCACTCATCTCCTTGATGATGAATTGGGCCGCCTTCTTGTCAATTTCCGAACATGATGATTCAGGCAATTGCACAAGAGATGGATTCTCACCTTCCACGATGTAGTCTACTTGAGAGATATGAACGGCCTCTTCATGGCCTCCCAAGCAGCGAGGCATTTTACTATTTATTTCCACAATCACAATTTTGGCTCGGTCACATATAGCTTTGGAATGAGAATTTTGCGGTCCAAAATTAAACCAGCCATGTCTATCCATCGGGACTACCTGAAGCATGGCCACATCAATCGGTTCAATATGTTCCCGCACATAACGGGGCAGTTCCGAATACTTGATGGAAGAATAATACACCGGCCTCCCGGTTCCGGCCATTTTACGATCCAAACCCGATAGATGCCAGCTATGCCAAATGAATGATTGCCCTTCCGGGTCAACTTCCACGATCTTCGGCGGCCGGAGCGTCAACAAGCTCCATACCTTGACATCTTCTAGTTCGTCTTTTCTCCTGGCCAAGGCCTGGTCCAGGGCCACAACCTGAGCGTTCATGGGTCCATAATCTATCCAATCACCGGATTTTACTACCTTCACTGCTTCATCAGCAGATACCAGCTTTTTTTTATATTCGTTTAAATAACCCATGTTTCGTAGGTTCACCTCCCCATAAGTAATCTTTGCCGTCTGCTGCAACAATTCAGGTATGTGCCAGCCAGGGTTCTTTATGGTTCAATCTTATTAGTCCTTTTCCAAAATCCCAGCTTCTGAGCCTCTTTTATTAACTCGTCTCTGAATTGGGGGTGGGCAATGTCAATTAAATTTTCCGTCCGTTTCCACACCGATTGACATTTCATTAAGGCCTTCCCATATTCGGTTACAATATAATGAGTCATCTGACGGGATACGGTGCAGGCAGCTCCAGGAGTTAAGAAGGGTCTTATCTTGGATTGCAGGTTGCCAGCTTTATCTTTATAGGTGGAAGACATGCAGAGGAAGCTCTTTCCTCCCCGGGAGTGATAAGCTCCTAAAACAAAATCCCATTGACCTCCGGTTCCGGTTATCTGCCGGGGCCCCTGCATTTCCGAAGCGACCTGTCCGTAGAAATCGGCTTCCAGGCAGCCGTTGATAGATATCATATTAGAAATTTGCGCTATAACATTGGGGTTGTTGACGTAGTCCACCGAATAGGTGGCAATCATAGGGTTGTGATCGGTAAATTCATATAATTCAGGAGAACCCAGGGCGAAAGAAAACACCATTTTCTTCCGATCAATTTCTTTTCTGGCACCGCTAAGGCATCCCGCTTTCCACATATCGACGTAGGCATCAGCCATCATTTCAGTATGCATGGAAAGGTCTCTTAATCCGGCTGAAGCGATTTGTTTCCCCAGGTAATTAGGGAGCCCTCCTATCCCCAGTTGGATACAACAACCATCATGAATATCCTCAAGTAAGTAATTGGCGATCTTCTTTTCAGCTTCCGTAGCCTGCAAAATGGCCGCGTTGGCCATGGGCTCATTTTCTCCCCTGACCACGAAATCAACTTCCGATATATGGATCTGGTTGCCATTGCCTCCGTAAACGTAAGGCATACTCTCGTTTTCCTCGACGATGCATATTTTGGCGTTTTCCATGACCGCCTCACAATGGGAGGTATTGATGCCAAAGTTAAAATAGCCATATTTGTCCATCGGGCATACGCGCATCATGGCCACATCGACTTCAACTTCTCGGTTTTTGTAATAACCGGGCACCTCATGGTAAAGCAAGGGGGAAAAACTGCATATCCCCTGGTCAAAGAGTTTGGCATCCCAGGCGCTGAAATGCCAGCTATCCCACTGGAAATGCTCCATGGTAGGGTCGCTGATGGGAACCTCCGGGAAAGGAGGAAGGGAGATCCCGCTCCTGATGTGTACGTCATGAAGTTCGTCTCTCCGTTTGGCCAAAGCCTTATCCAGAGCTTTGGGATACCCGTTGAAGTACATATAGTCTACCCAATCACCGGATTTTACTACTTTTACCGCTTCCTCGGGAGTGCGAAATTTTTCTTTATATTCACTTTCGAACATAAATATCTCCTCCTAAATAAATTATGGGACGGAATTTTCAAAAGACTTGAAAAAGGAGCGGAGTTAGGCAGCTTTGAGGAGGTTCTGATTTACCCGGGGGCAATTATAAAAAGGGGGAAAAGCCGGCTGCCTAACACCTGAATATATAGAACTAATAAAAGGGGGTCTATCGAATACAATCAAAAACTTCTATTATTTGAGCCTACTATGCTCTTAAGAGATCTCCGGCAATTACTATTTTTTGCACCTGGGCAGTCCCTTCAAATATCTGATATATCTTGGCATCCCGGAAATATTTTTCCACCATATACTCTTTGGTGTAGCCATAGCCTCCATGAACCTGGAGGGCATCGTTGGCTACTTTCATAGCCGCTTCACCACCCCAATACTTGGCCAGTGAGGCCTCCCGTGTATAAGGTATTCCCTGGTCCTGGTTGCTGGCGGCTTTCTGGTAAAGCAGCCGGGCGGTTTCCACCATGACCGCCATATCTGCCAGCATAAACTGGATGCCCTGGAAAGTTGCGATAGGTTTCCCGAACTGCTGCCGTTCCTTGGCGTACGCAACCGCACACTCCATGGCTCCCTGGGCGATCCCAACGGCCATGGCGCCAACTATAGCACGGGAAATGTCCAGGGTTTTCATACAGATCTTGAATCCTTCGCCTTCTTTTCCTAAAAGATTCTTGGCAGGCACCCTTACGTCTTCAAAAATCACCTGAGTGGTGTTGGAGGTTCTGATCCCCAGCTTGTTTTCCGGTGGACTGGTGCTGATCCCGGGGGTGTTCCTATCCACCATAAACGCGCATATACCTTTACTTCCCAGCTTTTTATCCAGGGTTGCAAAGACGGTATACAGGCCGGCCACAGCGCCATTGCTGATAAACTGCTTGGTTCCGTTCAGGATATAATCGTCCCCGTCTTTAACGCATTTGGTGGATATTCCCCCTGCATCAGAGCCGGCACCGGGTTCGGTCAGACAGAATGCCGTGAGCACTCCTTCATTTTGCTTCCCATACCACCATTTCTTTTGTTCATCAGTAGCCGCAATATAAACCGGATCCGGCCCCAGCAAGGTTGAAGCGGCCATCGTGGTTGCCAGACCGGCATCACCCCGGGCCAGTTCTTCGCATATGATAGCCTGTCCCAGATGATCAATGCCCGGTCCGCCGTATTCAGCCGGAACCCCACAGGTCATCAAGCCTGTTTCCTGCAGTTTGTTAACCGCATCCCAGGGGAAAATATGCTCTTCGTCCCACTTCTGGCAGTAAGGCAGTATTTCATTATTGGCAAAATCCCGGGCCATTTTTCTTATCATTTCGTGTTCATCCGAAAGGCGAAAATCCATTTTATTACCTCCTAAAAATTAGTCCGCCAAGTCTAAACATCCCTGGTCCACAAAGAGGCCATGGCCATGCCGCCGCCAACACACAATGACGCTCCTCCTAGAGTCAAATTCAAACGCTCCAACTCATAGTAGAGACTGACAATAATACGCAGACCGGTGCACCCTACCGGATGACCCAAAGCAATACCTGAGCCATTATGGTTGGTTTTTTCCAGGTCAATTTCCCAACCCGTTTCTTCTTTTAACATCCTTCCGGCACCGAGCCATTGTGCCGCAAAAGCTTCGTTAATTTCCCAGTATTCAACGTCTTCGAACTTTATTCCGGCCTGTTTCAGGCATTTGGGAATGGCAACTGCCGGTCCTAAGCCCATTAACTTTGGCTCTACGCCTTCAGAGCAGACATTGATCAACTTCATTAAAGGTTTGATGCCTAATTCGTCCGCTTTCTTTTTAGACATAAATATAGCTGCGGCTGCACCGTCATTGATGCCGGAGGCATTACCGGCTGTTACTACTCCGCCCTTTATGAAACCAGGCGGTAATTTACCAAGCGATTCCATGCTGGCGTCAGGAATCATGTGTTCGTCATTTTCAAATAGAACGGTACCCTTCCTGGTTTTGATTTCCACCGGTACAACTTCTCTCTTAAAGATGCCATCCTTAACTGCCTTGGTAGCCCGTTGATGACTGATCAAAGCCAGCTCATCGCATTCTTTTCTGGTTATGCCATATTTCTCAGCCACATTTTCGGCGGTTACACCCATATGCCCGGGAACCAGTTCATCCACTAATCCATCATGTATCATGGCATCCAACACTTGCCCGTTGCCCATTCGATACCCCATACGCGCTTTGGGTAATATGTACGGCGCATTAGTCATACTCTCTGTACCGACAACCAGAACGATATCGTTTTTACCCAGCATTATACTGTGTGCTGCGACTTCTGTCGCTCTCATACCTGAAGCGCAATTTTGATGAATATTAACAGCGCTGCTTCTAACCGGCATGCCAATCCTCATGGCTACCTGACGGCCCTGCATAGACCCTACACCCTGTTGAAATACTTCTGCCAGGCATATCTCATCGATCAATTCCGGGGAGATCCCGGCTCTTGCAATAGCTCCTTTGCTGGCTGTGATAGCCAGTTCACGAGCTGTTATATCTTTTAAGCTGCCCATAAACCTGCCAATCGGAGTACGGCAAGCACTTACCATTACGACTTCATTTATCTCCATATATAAATCCTCCCCATTAATACACTATTTTCCCGTAAATTGGGCTTTGCGTTTCTCCAGGAAAGCCTTCATACCTTCCTTTTGGTCCTCGGTTGAAAATAAGAAAGCCATGTTTTTTACTTCATAAGCCAATCCGGAAGACAGGTCGACATCCATTCCGTAGTTGACGCACTTTTTAGCAGTTTTTAATGCCACTGGAGATTTGGCGGCTAACTTTGCTGCCAGTTTTTTAGCCTCCGGCATTAAGTTCTCCTTAGAAACCACCTGGGTTATTAAGCCGAGCTTAAATGCCGTGTCAGCATCAATGGTCTGACCGGTCATAACCAGATATTTAGCCCATCCCGGCCCTACCACCCTGGTTAAGCGCTGAGTCCCTCCGGCTCCGGGTATTATTCCGAGATTAATTTCCGGTAGTCCGACGACCGCCTCCTCGGCTGCAATCCGTATGTCACAGGCCAGAGTCATTTCACATCCGCCGCCCAGGGCCAAACCGGCAATAGCCGCTATGATAGGTTTGTCCAGACTCTCCATCTTAAGAAAGGTATCCTTTACCAGAGAAGCAAAGTGTTCTACCGCCAACGTGTCTGCTTGGGCCATAAAGGCTACATCGCCGCCGGCGGCAAATACTTTTTCTCCTCCGGTCAAAATCACAACTCTTGCTTCCGGGTCAGCTGCAATATCATCAATT
Organism: Syntrophomonas sp.; assembly: GCA_039679855.1. Classification (GTDB taxonomy): domain Bacteria; phylum Bacillota; class Syntrophomonadia; order Syntrophomonadales; family Syntrophomonadaceae; genus UBA5314. The sequence goes on along the minus strand of JBDKUE010000212.1, from coordinate 17,379 downwards.
ACAGACGATAGTTCTCTGATTAAATCTTCGTTTATAGAATTCATGGCTTTGGGCCGGTTCAGAGTTATGATACGGAGTTCAGCCTCTTTTTCGTATACAATATTTTGTAGATCCAAGGCGCCGCCTCCTTACTTGCTGTAGTTGTAGAATCCCCGCCCGCTTTTTATTCCTAAATGCCCGGCTCTGACCTTTTGTTTGAGAGCCAAAGAGGGCCGGTATTTGGAGTCGCCAAACTCCCTCCAGTAATATTCACAAACGCTTAACAGAACATCAATTCCAACCATATCGCATAGAGCCAGTGGGCCAATCGGCATATTCGCGCCCAATTTCATGGCTTTGTCGATCTCTTCCACTGTAGCCACACCATCCTGATAGGCAAAAGCCGCCTCATTCAGATAGGGGACCAGTAAGCGGTTGACGATAAATCCCGGGCATTCCCTGGCTTTAACCGGCTCTTTGCCTATTCTCCTGCATAATTCCATGATCGTATCGACTGCCGCATCCGTGGCTTCTGAGCCGGGAATTACCTCAACCAGTTTCATAACCGGTACCGGGTTAAAGAAATGCATGCCGACCACCTTGTCAGCTCTTTTGGTAGCGGTGGCGATTTCGGTTATGCTCAAAGCCGAAGTATTTGATGATAGAATAGCATCAGGCTTACAGGTTTCATCCAATTGGCCAAATACTTTCTTTTTAACATCCATATTTTCAACTATAGCTTCTATCACTACATCGCAATCAGCAAATTCTGAAATACTGGTACCGGTCTTTATTGATGCAGTCCGCTGTGCCTTGGCTGCTTCATCGAGTTTGCCTTTTTCCACCGCTTTCTGCCAGGATTTCGTAATCCCCTTTACCGCTTTCTCTATTATTGAGGCATCCAAATCTACCAAAACTACAGAAAGACCGGCCTCGGCCGATACCTGGGCTATCCCGGCCCCCATAGTTCCCGCCCCTAGTACTCCAACTTTTTTAATTTCCATTGATTTACCCCCATTTCTCGAAAATGAAACGAACACCCCTTATAGAAAGAACCTTAATGCCTTTTATCTGAATCCCACCTCCTAAAAACTCAATTTATCTCACCTGATATTTTTAAAAGCAACAAACGTGCCAAACTTGCAGAAACACAAAAAAAGCCCGCTTTTGGGGCTTTCCATAAAATATTTTGTGTAATTAATGCATTATTTTGTCGCATTTTTGTTAAAGTATAGCTGACAATTCGAGTTTTTTGGGCCGTTGCAAAATGATGAAAACTTTTGCAATAAACAAAATATATAAAATTCGCTTTACCCAAAATGAACATAGGATGTTCGTGATTAATAAGGCAGAAAAAAAGTCCTTTGGGGCCTGGTTGGTGTTATAGAAGGCTGTATTAACATCCAGCAAACCTGATTATGATACTGAAAAATCGTATTTTTTAAGCTTACGATATAAGGTAGCCCGATCAATACCCAAAAATTTAGAGGCGGTCAGAATATCGTTATTAGCATCCAATAGGGCGCGTTTAATTAGTTGTTGTTCAACATCTTCAGTTATCGTCTTCAAATCCTTGCTGCGATAAAAACTTTCCGGATCGTCAGACGTGTTTACAAAACTGAAATGACGCCCGCTTAAAAGAGAGGAACCCTCCATATTGGCTATAATCATTGCCCTTTCCATCACATTTTGCAGTTCCCGGACATTGCCGGGCCAATGGTAGCGTTGCAGGGATTTTAGTGCCTTATCGGTAACGCCTTTTATATCCGTACCCAGACGTCTATTAAATTTAATCAAAAAATGCTCTATAAGCTGCGGTATATCATCTAAATGGGAGGAAAGGGGAATCATTTGAAGATGAATAACATTAAGACGGAAAAACAGGTCTTGCCTGAATAAACCTTCGCTAACCATCTTCTCCAGGTTACGATTAGTCGCAGCAATTATTCTCACATCCAATTCAATAGGCTGGTTCCCTCCAACTCTTTCTATTTCATGTTCTTGTAAAACAACCAGCAGCTTGCTTTGCATCGAGAAGGACATTTCACCAATTTCATCAAGGAATATAGTTCCACCCTGGGCCAATTCAAACTTTCCAACTTTTCCGCTCTTCTTGGCACCCGTATAAGCTCCCTCATCGTACCCAAAGAGTTCTGATTCCAGTAGATTTTCCGGAATAGCTGCGCAGTTAACCCTAATAAACGGATATCCTGACCGGGCGCTCCGGTTGTGAATTGCATTGGCCAACAACTCCTTGCCCGTTCCGCTTTCCCCGGTTATTAACACTGTAGTATCAGGATGGCTCGCCAACTGCCTGGCGAGGTTGATTACTTTAAGAAATTCTGCGCTGCTCCCTATTAGATCGTCAAAACAATATTTTGCCCTGTGCAGTGTCCTAACTTCATCTTTGTACTTATTGAGCTCCGACATTAAATTTTCGATCATCTCTTTGGCATCTAAAATATCAGAAAAAAGGCTATAAGCAAAAGCGCCGATAACTTTTCCGTCCTGAAAAATCGGTAACGTTGAAGCAATCATGTTGTGGCCTTTGACTCTCCAGTTATAGCCGCAAATTGCTTCACCCGAATTTAATACAGTAAGGGTTTTGGTTTTGGGCGAAATTTCAAGAATATGCTTACCCAATACTTCATCTTTTTCCAGGTTGAGAATTTGCAGATAAGTGTTGTTGACATATACTATACGTCCCTGATCATCAACGATATATCCAGAAATATATTGGTTCTGGTCAATGAGTTCTCTATATACTGTTTCGATATCCATATATTAGCCCTCTAAAGCGTAAATAATATGTTTATTATAGCCCAAGCAGCGCTTATCACCAACAACTGCAAAGATGTTGCTTCATACCTTCCTATCCAGGCGGGTAGGTATCAATCCCTTGTCACTTTCCGCTCTCTTAGAAAGACGGATATGGCAAACATATCCCTCGGTCTTATTGAAGCTCGAATTTAATTTAAGCCGCAGATGTTTTCATTCCCTTATTTATCTGGGTTTTATTCATGTTATCTATACCTGCGTATGACTGCACAACAAATGTGCCGCCCTTGACATTATCAACCGGGAATTTCATATTCACAACCGCAGTCTTATCACCAGTTGACTGAGCCCATGCCAGGCGCACCCAAAAAATTACCCTGCTTATTCACAGGGTAATCTAAAGTGCTTTATTCTATCAGTTCAACTTTCCATACCTTCCGCACATTGCCGACCAGGTCCGGACCTGGCCTTAATGTCTGCAAGGATAGTGAATTGGTTTCTCCAGTATCTATATAGTGCTGTTTTCCAGTTCAAAAACTACAGATCAAAGTTATTCTCTGCTGGGATTTTCATCCCATGATACCCGGCCATACGCAGCAGAATAGGCTTTACTTGGTGGGCCTGGTTTTCACTGGTAAGCAGGTTTAAGTAATCGCCGGCCATCAACCGGGTGTCTCCCCCCGGTATGATGAAGTTTTCCCCGCGCTTGATATTCACCAGTAGGCAGTGCTTGGGCCAGTCAACTTCCTTTATCATTTTACTCTCCAGGTAAGAACCCATGCCGACTACTACTTCCAAAAGAGTATTGTCGCAGGAAATTTTATCCAGGAACCCGGCCTTTTCTCTAACCAGTATTCGTTCCAGCAGCTGTTCATAAATAGCCTGGGATTTCAATAAATCAGCCACAATATAAGCCGTCATTGATACCGTAATCAAAGCTGGCAGATGTTCAAAGGACCCGGTCATTTCAGTTATAAGAATGCTGCCGGTTATAGGTGCTTTTACTATTGCCGTAAAATAAGCCGCCATGGCAAAAACTACAAAGTTGTTTCCGTAACCATTGTCCATATAACCCAACAGTTCGATCGAATGGCTGAAAACCCCACCAGTAAGGGCTCCAATTACCAGAAGGGGCAAAAATATTCCTCCAGGAGCTCCGGTTCCATAACTGGACATGGTTAGTCCAAACTTGGCGAGAAGCAGCAATAGTAATACAATAAGTCCATACTGGTTGTTCTGGATACCTTCCATCAAGCCGTGTCCTCCCCCCAGGACCTGGGGTATCCAAAATCCCAAAGGTACGGTTATCAGCAGAGGAACCAGCATGACAAGCCTTTTTGGAATAAGCCGCTGTTTTTGGTAAATATCAAGGGATTTTATTAAAGACCAGTTAAACAGAACGCCTAGCAGCCCGGTAATAACTCCCAGCAAAAGCAGCAATCCAAAATATTTGTTGGGCAGTACCGGCAGTGTGTGAAAATCGAAGATCGGCCTTATGCCAAAAAAATTGCGGGAAACATAATCGGCCGTTAGAGACGCAGCCATGGCCGTCAACAAAACCGGGGGGGAAAAGTTTTTGTGCAGTTCTTCCAGGGAAAATACTACCCCGGCCAGGGGGGCGTTAAAAGCCGCTGCCAGACCGGCGCTGGCACCGCTGGTGATTAGGATTCTTTCCTTGACCCCAACCCCGCCCAGCAGGCGGTTTACACCTTGCCCGACCATAGCTCCCAACTGAATTGAGGGACCTTCCCGCCCCAGGGACATCCCGGCTCCGATAGCCAGCACCCCTCCCCAAAATTTATATACCAGCACTTTAAGCCAGTTCATGCTGAGCTGCCTTAAAACCACTCCTTTTACCTGGGGAATACCGCTGCCGCTGATCATAGGCTCCGCTTCAACTATTTTACTTATGGCCAAAGCTATTATAACCAGAGTCAAGACCCAGAGTCCGGTCCACAAATATGAATGGGTTCCCAGGTATGCGTAGAGACGTTCCAGCCAGGCAGAGGCCTGTTGAAGAATATACCTGAATAACACCACAACCGTTCCGGTAATCAATCCGGTTAAAATACCTTCAAAAAACAGGCGGACTCTGAACCGGCGTTTGTGAATAATCCCTTCCAGCGTATTAAACATCAATCTCTCCCCAATGAACAGTCATCCCAGTCACCCGATCGGAAGGAACTAAATAGTGATAATCTTTAGAAGTGGCTAATTTATCTTGAACTTGTTCCATCCATTTCGGCCGCATTTATTAACATTGTTTATTTTACCGCACCTACCACGTTTCGCAAAATTTCGCCGTTATTGGTCTGATACCAGGGTGATTTCGTCTTCCGGTGTATAAAAAGCTTTGATTATTCTTGCATTAATTTCTGGGTCATTAAGGTCGTTGCCGTCAGTAGAATAATAAAGCTTATGCTTGCAGATGGCCGAGATTAGCCGGCTCCGATAGTGAATCCCTTTCCTCCTACAATTTCGTAACGTACTCTGTCTGTATTAAATAAATACCGGGTTGGAATATTAAAACTGAAAGGGGATTTAGGATGCGAACAGCTTTAAAAGGCCCTTTACTTCTTGTCATAATTTTTGTTCTCCTTTTCCCGGTGATACCCACATCTGACCCATCTGCCAGCCCGGAATCGATTATTTATATCACCCAGATAAACGATACGGTTACATCTGGAACCGCTGCCTACCTTGCCCGGGCTGTTAAGACAGCCGAACAAAACGGAGCCCGGGCGATTGTTATCGAACTTGATACTCCTGGAGGAATAGTCTCACCTACTCTTGATATTGTTGAGACCATCAGTGCCTCCCGAGTGCCGGTTGTAACTTATGTTGCTCCGCGGGGAGCTGTTTCCGCATCAGCCGGGACTTTTATTCTGTTGAGCGGACATCTGGCCGCTATGTCTCCGGGAACCACTTGCGGAGCGGCCATGCCAGTTCGGGTCAGCAGTCTGGGAAAGCACCAGGCGGCTGATGAAAAGACTATCAATTTCATGACTGAGCACATGAAGAGCATAGCCCAGCAAAGGAACCGGCCGGCCGATCTTTCGGGCAGATTCGTAAGTGAAAACCTCAGTCTAAGCAATCGGGAAGCTTTGAATCAGGGCGTTATTGATATAGAAGCCGTCGATTTGCCTGACCTGATTGCAAGGCTGAACGGCAAAAAGGTGCAAACTAGTGAAGGCGAGTTGGTATTGAATACCGCCAACACCAGTCTCCAAAACTTGACTATGAATCTAAAAGAAAGTCTGATTCACAATATTAGCAATCCGATGCTGGCTATACTTCTAATTTTGATCGGCCTCTACGGGCTGATATTTGCCTTCCATTCACCAGGTTTTTTACTGCCGGAAATTCTAGGTTCGATCAGTCTTATCCTGGGGCTTTATGGGATAGGTTTGTTCGAAACCAGCATTACTGCAGGTCTGCTCATTATCCTCGGTTTAGTGCTTCTAATTGCGGAGGCTCATACTCCGACCTGGGGAATTCTTGGGATTGGCGGTATTTTGGGCATTATACTTGGAATTGTGCTTTTTCCGGTTGAACCCCTGCTTCCATTTACCTGGTGGTCTTCGTTTCGTTTTATGGCCCTGGGTATAGGTGTCATCGGAGCCGCCCTATTGCTGGTCATACTCCGGGGTATCTGGAAGCTGCGTCATTTTGCTCCGGTCCATGGTGAAAAAGAATTTAGCCACCGGGACGGCATAGTTGTGCAGGATTTAACCCCCAATGGGCTCGTCCAGGTTCAGGGCGAAATATGGCGAGCCATGGCCAAAGACGAACATACGATACTCAAGGGCAGACCGGTCAAGATCATTAAAAAGGCGGGTCTTGATCTTTTGGTCGAAGAAGTCAAACCGAAACAATAAAAGGAGGAAATCAAGTTGGGAGCTTTTATTTCTTTAATTAGCTGGTCAGTGATCATACTGATACTTGTCATTTTACTGTCCATGGCAGTTAAAATTTTAACTGAATATGAGCGGGCGGTCGTATTCAGATTGGGCCGGCTGGTTGGAGTGCGCGGCCCGGGGCTCATTCTAATAATTCCTTTTATCGATCGTTATGTCAGGATGTCACTGCGCACCATAGTATTTGATGTTCCGCCCCAGGAGGTTATAACCCGTGATAATGTCACCTGCAAGGTAAATGCCGTTCTTTATTACCGGGTAGTGGAAGCTGATAGGGCGGTGGTAAACGTGGAACACTTCCATGAAGCCACCAACCAGCTGGCTCAAACCACACTACGTAGCGTTACCGGCACGGCTGATTTAGACGAGCTTTTATCGCAAAGAGATAAATTAAACGAAACTATTCAGCATATCGTTGACGCCGCCACTGATCCCTGGGGAATTAAAGTCACCGCCGTAGAGATAAAGGATGTAACCCTGCCCCAGGAAATGCACCGCGCCATTGCCCGGCAAGCAGAAGCGGAGCGCATTCGCAGAGCGGCTATAATACAAGCTGAAGGGGAACGCCAGGCAGCAGAAGAACTTGCCAACGCTGCAGAAATCCTGGCCCGGAGTCCAGGAGCCCTTTCAGTCCGAATGCTGCGTTCTCTTTCAGAGCTTTCCAACACCCAGAACACAACTATTCTATTCCCACTGCCCATGGAGTTAAGACAGTTGCTGCCTAACAGCCAATAATTTGACAGCCTGAGAAATAATATGATAATGTGTACCGGATAATTTAATTTATGCCGACTCCGGCGGCGAAGTAGCCGGCAGGACGACTTCGACTTTGGCGCCGCTTGCATCTGCATTGCCAATTTTTATTGTACCTGCGTGCTCCTCAACTATTTTTTTAACAATGGTAAGACCCAGGCCAGACCCATTCTTAACCCCGGTATAGAAATAATCAAAAGCATACAATATATCTTCTTCCGTAAAACCTGCTCCATCATCCCGGATGGTTATCAACACTTCAGATCCATCTTCGATGCTTGAGGTCTGAATTATGACCATGGTTTTGGCGTGGCGGATGCCGTTTGATAAAAGATTTACGAAGAGACTGTGGAGCTGATCCCAATCTCCTGCCACCCATGTATTGAGTTTAACTTCGTCGCGCACCTGGATCTTTCTTTCCAGTGCATAACCTCCAACTGTTTCAATAGCCTGCCCTATTATGTAGGATAAATTGTTGGGTAAGAAATAGGTGTTATGAGGCTGGTCCAGAATAGTAATATCAATCATGTTATCAACCGTGTTTCGCAGGCGCAGGCTTTCCTTGTGAATAATATCAATGGCATTTTCCAGGGCCGGTCCGGTAAACACCCCGTCTCTTATTCCTTCGGCATACCCGTTTATACTCATAAGCGGTGTTTTCATTTCATGGGAAGCATTTTGAAAAAAGCGCTGCCGGCCTTCGTCATAGCTTTTTAATCGTTCGGACATCTGGTTGAAGGCCATAGCCAGCTTGGCCAATTCGTCATCAGATTTTACATCCAGGCGAGTGTCAAATTGCCGGTTACCCACCGCCCGGGCATAATCTTCAAGCGTCCTGAGGGGTTTTACCAGGTATCTGATAAGGAAATAGGCGATAATAAGCGCCGCTAACAAAGCTCCAGCCAGGCTGGTAAAGATAGTAAGGAGTGTTTCCCGGTACATATCCTGAAGAGTGCCAATCGATACGAAAGTTAAGACAGTCCCTCCGTCACCAGCGGGTACCTCTGCCGATAAGAAACTCTGCGTTTTATTAATATTGGCCTTGTTGCGATTAAAGTCCTTATCCTGACGCAGCACCGGCAGCGCTGATAGGGATTGCCCCATAGGATAAAGCTCCGGTCTGCTGCTCAGAGCTATAATGTCATCGTGATCAATCCATAGATAATCGCTTTCGACTGAACGGCCCAACAACAATATCGTTAAAGGCAGATTATGCTCCATAGCAGGCACTGAACCGGAACCAATCGTGTAAGCGATCTCCCAGGCCTGTTTCTCCAGACCTATTTCGGCCCGCCTTTCCAAAACCCCGACCAAAATTGGATAAAATGCCAGGGCGGTTATTAAAAAGGTGAATATTACTATTCCCAAATAGCTGATTAAAATTTTACTTGATATGCTTTTAAATTTTACCATCTAACCTGTACCCGTAGCCCCATATAGTCTGAACATTGGTGGTTGAACCGCTTTCCTTGAGCTTTTTACGCAGCCGTTTGATCAGGTCGTCCACTGCCCGGTCGCTTCCATCATAATCATATCCCCATACCCGATCCAATAGCTCCTGGCGGTTGAATGTCCGCTGAGGATTCTGAATTAACAGTGATAGTAATTCATATTCCCTGGTGGTTACGGTAAGTTCCTGGTCATCAATAAGGAGCAAGCGATCGCCCGGAATCAATTTGAGGTTGCCAACCCGAATATATTTATTCGGTTCGGAAGGTGCCATTGTACGCCTCAGAACCGAGCGCACCCGGGCGATGAGTTCGCGGGGGCTGAAGGGTTTTGGCAGATAATCATCTCCCCCGACTTCCAGTCCAGTGATCCTATCCAGTGCTTTACGCCGGGCAGATATAAAAATAATAGGCACCCCGCTCTTTTCGCGCACCTCCCGGCAAAACTCCAAACCATTCTGTCCAGGCAGCATGATGTCAAGAATTATCATATCCGGATATCCGGATTCCAGTCGCCTTGATAATTCCTCCACGCTTGCAAAGGATTCTACTGTGAATCCCTCATTTTTAAGATACTGAGATATTAACAGACGTATATTTTCTTCATCATCGACCACAAATATGGTGCTCAACTTTTTAAACGCTCCTCAGCCTGTTATTTCGGTTGTTTGCAATAGTATAAAACAGGAATACGGCAAAAATGTGTAACTAAAACCATATGCCTTTGATTTAACCTTAAAAGCAGAGTTGCAGTACCACAAGGTTGATGTAATATTATACAACCAAATTCCTTTTTTCCTGCAGTAATTTATTTCCTGGATGCGGAAATACGCCAGCAGATGGCATTACCTTTATACGTACAAAACCGACACGGCAGTAAAACTGGTATATTTTTGTTAAATATAACGCCCTAATTCTGCCACATTTTCCGATTACCATTATTTTATAAATTATTAAAACGGCAACCGATAAACGTATTGAATAAGACACAGGGAAAATACATAGTTCCACCAAAGTTGCATATAAGATACGGCAATAAATTGGAAAGAACTTATACTGAGACGGTCGGAGCAATTCTGGTGAAAACCACTTTTGCGGGATTCATGGCAGCCTAAGTCAAAATGATACGGTGTTATGGATCATGAGAACTTGGCTCACTGGGGTGGGTGGCCTTAATAGAAGGTTTCCCACCTTATTTACTACTGCCAATCAATTACCGAGGAGGTGCTGTTAATTGATGTTTAGTTAAATTGAATTATGACCACACTGCGCTGAATTTACTTTTTCAGGTAGAGCGGGGGAACCAATCAGTGGGGTGAATCCTTTTAAGGTAGGGTATTCCCTTTCCCGAACCCGTCAGCTAACTTCGCAAGCGCCAGCAAGGGAACACTAAGGTTAATATCAACAACCAGGGGTTTTCCTTTGGTTGTCTTTTTGTCTTCCCCGGTAATGTCTTTGAATATAGAACCGGACTGGTTTTGGCCTGCAGGAATTTAGGAGGAAAAATGTCAATCATTTCAGACCATATTGTTGTTAAAGGCTTAATAAAAATATTCGGCAACCATCCCGACAAAGCCCGGCTTTTGATTGAAAAAGGCAGGAATAAAGACGAAGTACTAAGAGAAACCGGGCAGACTGTTGCAATCAGTAATGTCAATTGTACAGTAAAGCAAGGCGAAATATTCGTGATCATGGGTTTGTCAGGAAGCGGTAAATCGACTATTTTGCGCTGTCTCAACCGACTCGTCGAGCCTACTTCCGGAAGTATTGCCATTGACGGCATTGATATAAACAGCCTCAAAGCCAAAGACCTGCGCCGGTTCCGCCAGGAAAAAACAGCTATGGTTTTTCAGCAGTTCGCATTGCTGCCCCATCGTACGGTTCTAAACAATACAGTATACGGTTTAGAAGTACAGGGTGTGGCTAGAAAGGACCGGGAAGAAAAAGCCCTGCATACTCTCGAACTTGTAGGCCTGAAAGGTTGGGAGAACAAATACCCGTCGCAGTTAAGCGGAGGAATGAAACAACGGGTCGGTCTGGCCAGGGCTCTGGTCAATGAAGCCGATATCCTTCTTATGGACGAAGCCTTCAGTGCCCTTGATCCGTTAATCAGGGAGGAAATGCAAGACGAGCTTCTAAGCCTTCAGCAAAAGGTTCATAAGACCATTGTGTTTATTACTCACGATTTAAACGAAGCGCTTAAACTGGGAGATAGAATCGCCTTTCTCAGAGATGGGACTCTGGTGCAGGTCGGAACCCCGGAAGAAATCACCACTGTTCCCGCTGACGATTATGTAGCTAAATTTGTACGGGGAGTTGACCGGAGCAAGGTTCTTCTGGCCGGTGATGTCATGAAAAAACCGCAGCCGTTAATAACTATGCGAGATGGTCCCAGCGTCGCTTTACGAATAATGAAGGAACACGGTATATCCAGTGTATTTGTGGTAGACATGGACAAACACCTTCAGGGGATAATTACCGTAGATAGTGCTGTTAGTGCGAGAAATAATGGGATTACCAATTTACGTGACGTTGCCCTGGCGCAGGGCCCTATAGTTAAGGAAAATACAACCCTCCAAGACACCCTTGGTGTAATCGCCGAGTGCAAACTGCCTATGGCGGTTGTAGACGATGAGAACAAGCTTAAAGGCATTATTGTGCGCGGATCGGTTCTGGCGGCACTGGCATCAGATAAAGGGGGTGAAACAAATGACTAAATTCCCCCTGGCCCAAATAATCGATCAGGGAATTAAATGGCTGCAGACCAACTTCGGCAGCAACCTTGATTCCTTTTCCGCTGCTTTTACCAGCGGTATAGGTGATATGGGGCACATTTTGTCTACTACGCCCTGGTGGTTGATTCTACTTCTATTTACCGTCCTGGCCTGGCGAGTTGGCGGCTGGAAGCTCGCATTGGGAACTGCAGCCGGTCTCTTCTTTATCTACAATCTAAAACTGTGGCCGTCTTTCTTAGATACCCTCATTCTGGTTATCATATCAGCTTTAGTATCTATGATTATCGGCGTCCCCCTGGGGATTCTCGGCGCCAGGAATGATAGATTCCACTGGATTATATCACCTGTTCTGGATTTTATGCAAACAATGCCTTCATTCGTCTATCTTATCCCGGCCTTGTTGTTCTTTGGCATCGGAAAAGTACCCGCCGTATTTGCAACGGTAATATTCGCAATGCCGCCTGCCATAAGGCTGACCGATCTCGGGATTCGTCAGGTACCCGAAGACCTGGTCGAGGTTGGAGAAGCCTTTGGTTCAAATCCTGCCCAGCTTCTCTGGAAGATTCAACTTCCGGTAGCCCTGCCCACCATCATGGCAGGTATAAACCAGACCATGATGCTGTCCTTGTCCATGGTGGTTATCGCAGCGATGATCGGCGCCGGGGGACTCGGAGCAGGGGTGCTGGAAGCTATTGGTCAACTCAAGATAGGCATGGGATTTGAGTATGGCGTAGCGGTAGTAATAATGGCCATCATTTTAGACAGGCTTTCGCAAGGGATCGGACGTTCTTTCAAAACGGATGTTAAAAATAAAGAATAAGGAGGAAACAGGAATGGCTGGTAAACGGAAATTCCCATGGTACTTGGTTCTAATCACGGTTCTAGCTTTTAGTCTTATCGCCGGTTGCTCAAGCACTCAACAACCGGCAAATACCAACGCCGATAAAGGGACGATCAAAATAGGTTATGTAAACTGGGCGGAGGATATAGCCGTAAGCAATCTGTGGAAGGTAATTCTGGAGGAACAGGGATACAAGGTGGAGTTGACCCAGCTAGATGTCGCTCCCCTGTTTGTCGGTTTAAGTAAAGGGGACATAGATGTGTTTATGGATGCCTGGCTCCCGATTACCCACGAATCCTATTGGAAGGAATACAAAGATAAAATCGAAGATTATGGTATATGGTACCAGGGAGAAGCAAAAATAGGGGTCGTAGTACCCAAATATGTCACCATCGATTCTATTGCGCAGCTCAAGGACCAAAAAGCTAAATTTAACAGCAAGATTATTGGTATCGATCCCGGCGCCGGTATCATGAAAGCCTCGACCAGGGCTAACGAGGCCTACTCACTGGATTTCGAAGTGGTCCAGGGCAGCGAGCCTGCCATGATGGCGGCACTGGATAAAGCATACAGTAAGAATGAATGGCTCGCTATAACCGGTTGGAGTCCTCACTGGATGTTTGCCAAATATGAGCTCAAGTACCTGGATGATCCAAAAAAATCCTTTGGTGCAGCTGAAGAGGTCCATACCCTGGCCAACAAAGGATTCAGCGATAAAAGGCCTGAAGTAGCTGCCATGCTCAAAAAATTCAAGATGAATGATGCTCAAATCGGCACTCTTGAAGCTTTGATCAATGAGGGTATGACGCCTGTTGATGCCGCCAAAAAATGGAGAGAAGATAACAAGAGTATCGTTGAAAGCTGGATTAAATAACCGCTGTTTTTTGTAAAGAACGTCCGTTATCCTCAAGCCTGGCAGGGTCCAAGTTTTAAGCAATAGTTATTTTGAATATTTTTCCATTTAATAAACCCGCCCTAATTTTGCCACGTTTTCAGCTTACCATTAAGAAAGATAAACGGCTGAAAACTGTATAACTTAATAAGACACATGGCAAATACATTTCCATTACATTAAAGTATGGCAGTCATAGAGTTTTACCCAAAATGGAAACGTTCAAAGAAATTCTGGTAAAACCAGAGTCGCGGGGAGCCATCGCAACCCAATCGTCAAGATACGGCGCTTTGGATCATGAGATTTTGTCTTACTGGGGTGGGTAGCTTTTAACAAGCTAATTCGCCCGCCCCTTACTAACTTAAAAATAAGAAGGAGGTGTTTTAATTCAGTTTTTGGGGGCTAATAGAAGCGCTGAGTCTGCCTCTTCCGGCAGAGCGGGGGAACCAATCAGTGGGGTGAATCCTTTTTAGGTAGGGAAATTCCCTTATCCCGAACCCGTCAGCTAACCTCGTAAGCGCTAGAAAGGGAATCCGAGGTTATACCATATTCTAAAGGCCATAGGTCCTCCTTTGGCAATTATGTTTTTAAGTCTCGGCCCTTTTCGATTATGAACATTCCTGCTTAGAGATCATAGAAAGGAGTGCCAGCATGAGAGAAACAGGGAATCTATACAATCTGTATCAATCTCTTCTAAGAAGCAATGAATTAAAGGAGGATGCTCTTCCCTACCTGAAAGCCTTACAAGCAGCACCCGACCCCGAATCCATCCATGAAACAGCATCTTTTCAAAAACAACAGATACTAAAAATACTGGGCGGCACCGATTCGGACTGGGCGGACTGGAAGTGGCAGCTTAAAAATAGAGTCAAGGATACTGTGATTTTGGCTCAGATCCTTGGCCTAAGCGACATGGAGAGAAAGAGAATCGACAAGGTCAGCAAAGTCTATCGCTGGGCGATATCGCCCTATTATTTAAGTCTGGTGAGCCTTGACTACGCAAACAGCCCTATTTACCGTCAGGCGGTTCCCGATATCCGTGAGCTGGCCCCGGGTGGCAGCCTGGACCCTATGAATGAGGCCCTTACATCTCCGGCTCCCTGTGTGACCAGGAGATATCCCGACCGCATGATTATCAATGTAACCAACCAGTGCGCCATGTACTGCCGCCACTGCCAGAGAAGACGCAACATCGGTGAAGTAGACCGTCATTCTTGCATGGAGGATATTGCTCAGGCTATGGATTACGTGGCAAACAATACGGAAATACGAGACGTGTTAATTACCGGCGGAGACGCCCTGCTGCTGAGTAATCATACATTGAACTCCATACTTTCAACCCTCGATCAGATACCCCATGTGGAAATAAAACGGATCGGCACCAGGGTTCCAGTAACCATGCCGCAAAGGATAACACCAGAGCTGTGCAAAATTATTCGCAGTCATCCCCCCATTTATATAAACACCCAGTTCAACCATCCGTTTGAAATTACTCCGGATGCCCGGGCCGCCTGCGATCAGCTCGTAGAAGCCGGTGCGGTGCTGGGCAATCAGGCCGTGTTATTGAAAGGAATCAATGACCAGCCGGCGGTTATGCGAAAGCTATGCCAGGAGTTATTGAAGATCAGGGTACGCCCCTATTATATATTCCATGCCAAGGACGTGCAGGGAACCAGGCATTTTCAGACCAGTATTAGCGAAGGAATGGACATTATCAGGTCGCTGCGCGGTCATACCTCGGGTCTGGCGATCCCCACCTATATAGTCAATGCTCCCGGAGGATTGGGAAAGATCCCTCTGATGCCCAATTATATGATGCAGAACCGAAAAAATAAAATGGTCCTAAAAACCTGGGAGGGAAAAATAGTTGAAATAGAGGACCATCCCCTTTTATAGAACCTAACAAAATTAGGGCTGTCTCCGAAGTTGAGACAGCCCCTGCTTGCCAAACCAAACGAGCTTGAATAAAAATTCCTACGTTATTCCTTCCAAAAAGACGGCACGAGCATCACCAATATAGGGTATAGTTCCAACCTGCCAATTAGCATCAATATACTCAAAACATATTTGCCGCTATGGGGTATAAAGCCAAAAGTTTCGGTTGGACCCACCAGACCCAGGCCCGGCCCTATATTTCCCAGACAGGCCGCAGTGGCGGTCAGGCTGCTCAACAGATCAAGACCTGCCAGGGAGAGAACCAGCATACCAAACGCCAGAAGAATGAAATATAAAAAGAAAAACTGCAATACGTTTATCACTAAATCTTCCTTGATAAAACGCTCTCCAAAGCGCAGGGGCAAGACAGCTTTGGGATGAACCATTTTCTTTAGTTCGATATTTGTGCGCAGCAAAATTATCAAATATCGCCCCGGCTTAATTCCCCCTCCGGTTGAGCCTGAGCACCCCCCCACAAACATCATCAGAAGAACAATCGTGGTGGCAAATGCCGGCCACAGGTTATAGTCGACGGTTGCGTAACCGGTTGTGGTGACAATAGATACGATTTGAAAACAGGCTGAGCGCAGGGTAGCCTCCCATTCTAAACCAGACCATGATTGGTTCAAATCCAGGAAGACCAATAAAGTCGCTATTAAGATAACCAGTCCATAGAATTTGAATTCCGCGTTCTTTAAATATATATGGGGATTGTGTTTATTGAAGGCAAAATAATGCAAGGCGAAATTGGTCCCGGCCATAAGCATGAAGAAAATTATGGTCCACTGGATAAGGGGGCTTGAGTAAAAGGCTATGCTGGTATTTTTGGTAGAAAATCCGCCTGTCGCCATGGTCCCAAAAGTATGGCAGAGCGCATCAAAAAAGTCCATTCCGAACAAATACAGCAGCAGGGCGCATAACAAACTCAGAACAACATATGTGAACCATAGCCTGCGGGCCGTCTCTCGAATACGGGGACTTATACTATCAGAAATAGGGCCGGGTACTTCGGCTTTGAACAACTGTTTAGCCCGCGCTCCCAGGGTGTTGATAACGGCTACAAAAAGGGCGATAATGCCCATTCCACCCAACCAGTGAGTGAGGCTGCGCCAGAACAGCAACCCTTTAGGCCATGATTCAACATCTTTTACAATACTGGCTCCGGTTGTAGTGAAGCCGGAAACCGTCTCAAACCACGCATCGGCAAAGGAAGGAAGATAGCCTGAAAAAAGGTAAGGCAGTGTTCCAAACCCGGACACCACTATCCATCCCAGGCTTACTAAAACAAAACCCTCTTTAAAGTTGATATTGTCGGGGCTGGAAAATGCGTATTTGAGCAGCAAACCGCAGGCCATTGTTAGAACCGCCGCCTGTAAAATAGGCATGGTTACATCTTCATGGTAGGCAAGCGACCATCCCAGACAACTCAACATCGCTATGCCGATGATGAAAACCAGTCGGCCCAGGTTGCTAAGAACAACCGCCCCCCTGATCAATGTCTGTCTCCGTTCTTAAACAGGTGCTCAATCTTATGGATGCTTTTCATCAGGGAAAAAACCATCAAGCGATCATGGGCTGCGAATCTGAAATCACCATCTGGGATGACAATCGTATCATTGCGAAGCACAGCCCCGACCATTGAGCCGCGCGGAAACTTGATGTCCTTCAAGCGTTTGTTTAATACCATCGATCCCGGTTTGACTATTAGTTCCAGCATTTCAGCGCGTTCTTCTCCAAACAGAGTCACTGAGATTATGTCTCCAACCCGCATGTATTTCAGAATAGCTCCAGCCGTAAGAATGCGCGGATTTAATATGGTATCTATGCCGACCTGTTCCGCCAAAGGCAGAACTTCCGTGCGTTTAACCTGGCAAACCGTCTTTTTTACCCCTAAATTACTGGCAATGAGTGAACATAGCAAATTTATCTTGTCGTCGTCGGTTACCGCGACAAAAAGGTCGGAAACAGATATGTTTTCTTCTCCCAGCAATTGATAATCACTGCCGTCCCCATGAATGACCAGGGTATTCTTCAACCTTTGCGAAATTTTTGAGGCGCGCGCTATGTCCTTTTCGATGATTTTGATTTTTAACGAAGGCTG
>JBDKUE010000141.1:0-6528 GCA_039679855.1 Syntrophomonas sp. | reverse complement strand
GTCAGATCAACATTGCCTTGATTCATATTATTATTATCCTTTCCAAATACCCATCCGATTTGTATATCTAATGAGGTGGTCAAAGCAACACAGGTTGCAAAATTCTATGTGTCACAGAAGAATCGTCCCCTGTTACAAAAGCATATTTACAGTACCTCCATTTATAGTACTGTCCTGGTATTCATTAAAACTATCATGACCTTTGTACTTGGAAGTATGATCTTTCTCAGGCTGTTTTAAATCCGATTGTAATACTACTCCTTCGCTTTCCCAAGGACATCCTGGGTAGTTACAACTGGCATGCCACTTTTTATCAGGTTTTTCAGTTCCTCCCTGTACAGTTCCCAACAGTTCGTCGGAAAGAACTTTATTATCCATATCTTTTAACATTCAAAGTTCTCCTCTCCAATATCTTACAAAGGCTGTTCTGCCTCAGAATACTTAATAGTGGCTATGCGTGAGGCTGATGATAACCGTCGACACAACTGCTCGTTCTGTAATGAGTGCAAAAGGCGCAATTGCCAGAAATAGTGTGACCCCAGTTACATTTTGTCCAGCCGTCAGCATTCGTTTGGTCGGTAGCTTGAAACCTGCATGCTTTCGGAATTTCGTACCCTCCATTAGCCTGCTGCAATTCTTCATTAGTTAGCTTTTTACCTCTCTCCGCCATTACTGATATCCCCTCTCTTTTAATTATTCTTATAAACCTCAGAAATCGTTTGCTCTAAAGTGCCTTATATTTGAAAAGCAGCACGGTTGCAGAACTTTGTTATAAATGGGCAAGAGAACCGTCCCCTTGCTGCTATAATAATTAAGAGGAAACTTTCCCCCACATAACATAGTGATGGGTTCCGTCCGGTTGGAGGGTTGCGCGCTGATGTTCCCTGGCTATTGCCATCGCATCATCAAAACTTACTTGAGTATCAAGATGGAATGTGCAATCCTTAGTAGCACACTTAACAGTCCATAGCCCAGATGTGTCCAGCTCCCCTCCGTTAACATTTTTAAGCTCTTCATCGCTTAGTTGCTGTTTTTCAATTTTATTTGCCTTCATTATATTGTTACCTCCCCATCATCGCGTCGCGAATAATCCTTCAAACCTTTTATCATGCTCCCCACTTGCGTTTGAGTACCCTAATGTTTATATATTAAACTTCAAAAATTAGAACAGTGTAGTCTTGCCTACAAATGATTCATCATCGAGCCTTTGCCTTTCCACCAATTCGGCGAAATAACCGCCCTTTTGGATCAGCTCGGCATAGCTGCCGTCTTCTTTGACTTTTCCGTTTTCCAGGACGATGATGCGGTCACAGTTGCGAATGGTGGACAGCCGGTGCGCTATAACGATCCGGGTACTTTGCAGGGAGTCCAGAGCATCTGATACCTGCTTCTGAGTAATATTATCCAGAGCCGAGGTGGCTTCATCAAACATTAGAATTCGAGGATTGGGGACAATCGCCCGGGCAATCATCAGCCGCTGGCGCTGTCCGCCGGAAATGCCGCCGCTTCCCTCGGAAATCATGGTATGCATGCCCATCGGCATAGCCCGGATATCATCGGCAATACCGGCCAGTTCCGCAGCTTTCCAGGCATCGTCCAGGGATAACCAGGGAGCGGAGACTACGATATTCGAAAAAATATCTCCGGAAAAAAGCCGCCCATTTTGCATTACCGCCCCGATATTCTGCCGCAGCGACCTCAAGTCGACCTGGGCAATGTCCTGACCATCATAATATATAGCCCCTCTTTGCGGTTTTTCAAAGCCCAGTAAAAGGCGCATCAAGGTGGATTTCCCGCACCCGGTCTGCCCAACAATGGCCACATATTGACCTGCTTTTATTTTCAGGTTGAGATCATCCAGGACCAGGGGCATTTCTTCGTTGTAACGGAAGGTTACATTGTTTATTTCAATATTGCCCGACAATCTGGTAATAATCTGTTTGTTTTCCCATACTTCCGGCACCGTTTGCAGGATGGGTTCGACCATCTCCATCAGTGGTTTTATGTTGGCAAAAGTGGTGGCTACACCGGCCAGAGACATAATGGCACCGTTCACCAGGCCAAAGGCGGCATTAAAAGCCATATAGTCAGCAACTGAAACACTGGCTATGGCAGCACAATAATAGATAACGATGGTACCTGCCAAAGAGATAACGCTGGCGATAACCGGCTGTATCTTAATAAGTGCGGGTGGATCAAAGGATAACTCCGCCTGTTGTTTATAGGCCCCGGCCCATTTGACAAACACACGTCGTTCGGCTCCGGCCAGTTTTATTTTTTGTACTCCTGAAAAACTCGCCAGGGTAAGACCGTTAAGCTGGGCATTTAGTTTCATTTGGCGGCGATTAATATTTAGCTGAACCAGACTGGTTATAATGGTAACTGCCAACTGTACGAATATAACCAGAAGGGCTGAACCAACCAAGGATGGAGCATAACATATTATCTGGAATACATATATAAATGAAAAAAGTGCGGTAAGTCCGGTAGATAAGAAGTCGTTAGTCAGCATCTCGCAGAGTTGCCTGACAGCATAAACGCGTGAACTGAGTTCACCGGCATTATATCCTTTGAAAAAGGTCGCAGGGAGCGAAAGCAACCGGCTCATAGCCGCCGCTTCCACAGGAATATTCATTTTGGTCTGCACCCGGGTCATTAAGAGGTTTTTGGTAATACCAATCAATAAGGAAGATATCGTAACCCCCAAAAGGAGTAAAGTTACCGGCAGCAGCAGCCCCGTTTCCCCGGATGGTATCACCCGCTCAAAGATGAGCCTGGTTGCATAGGGAGTAAACATTCCCAAGAGACTTACCCCCAAACTGGCCAGAGCTATAAGAATAATATCGGCCCGGGAAAGAGTGCTGATAATATATTGCACCAGATCAGTAAGCCCCAGTTTTTTAAGCGGCAAGGGCCGGTAAAAACAAAACGCTTCCTCTTGCAGAATATCCCTGGTTTTCCGTGACAATCTGATCTTCTCGCCCTTTTCATAATCAAAAAACTCATATCCGGCTGTCCCCACCGGGATAAGTGCTACCACATCGCCGTTTTTGGTTTGTCCCAGCATGGGGCCGATAGCGTCACGCCACCAGTTACCCTGAAGTTTTACCACCCTTCTCATAACCCCGGTGGGACGCAGGAGGTATTCGAGCTGGTCGTTCATTTCTTCTATTTCTTCGGGCAGCTCTATAGGTTTAACCTTATAAAACTTTAAGATTTCCTCAATGGCATTTTTGGTTTTCAATCGGTCGGTGTTTAATGCTTCTGATATCACCGACTTGCCCAGAACAACCGAGGAAAGCTGAGCAAAAGCATTTTGGAAACCATCTTCGTCATACTGAATCCTATTTCTAATCTGTTCATCAAACCAGCCTTTGGTACTCATATTAGCTCTCCTATTCAGTAGCCACAAGCTGGGTATACAGTCCCCCGGCTTGGTATAATTCTTCATGTTTACCGCGCTCAACGACCTTGCCGTTACTCATTACGATGATTTCGTCACAATCACGAATGGTTGACAGCCGGTGAGCTATAATAATACAAGTGATGCCCCGGTCCTTGATGGCTTTTATTACCTCATATTCAGTTTTAGCGTCCAGGGCGGAAGTGGCCTCATCCAGAATAACAATCCTGGGGTCCTGGGCCAGGACCCGGGCAATTTCAATTCTCTGCCGCTGACCGCCCGAGAAATTTCGGCCCCCTTCCAAAACCGCACAGTTGTAGCCGCCCTCCCGCTGCATGATTTCGGTGTGCAGCTGGGCATCGCGAGCCGCCAGGATCATTTCAAAATCTTCAATGGATTTGTCCCACATTTTGATGTTGTTGGCAAGGGTATCTTCAAATAAAATAATGTCCTGATCGACTACGGCAATGGAACCGGTAAAAACCTCCCGGTAAATATCTTGTTGTGGTTGACCGTCAAATTCAATCTCGCCGCTCCAGGGCTTGTATAGACCGGAAATCAACTTGGACAGGGTGGACTTTCCGCACCCCGAGGTCCCTACCAAGGCAATTCTCTGGCCGGGTTCGACATGGAGGCTGAATTCTTCAATCAAGGGTTCCGCCAGCCGGGAATAGCCAAAGGTAATGTTTTTCATGGTCAGGGCACCGGTTAATTTACTATATTCCCGATCATCTTCTTCAGCCTGAGGCAGGTATTCCACATCGGGTTGGTAATTCATTACATCTTCAATTCTCTCCATGGAAGAAGTCATTTCCTGTACACTCTGTCCAACCCCGATGATCGAATTCATGGGAGATAAAAATGATGCCATGAAGCTCTGGAAAGCCAGCAGCATACCTACAGTAAAATCACCATTCATAATCAGCATAACCCCCAAGACCAGAACCATCAGGTTGGCAATCTGCTGCAAGGCTCCGGGCACAGCACCCAGGTATTGGTTAAGCAGGGCGAACTTGATCGACGAACTGTTGACTGAGGCCTGGAAACCCGCCCAGCGTTCAAAATAACCGTTTTCCGCGCCAGACGCTTTGATGGTTTCAATCATTTCAATACTATTGGAAGTGGTGGCCGCCAGTTTGCCACTGTCGCGCATCAGGGCACGGGTTATGTTTATCCGCTTTTGGGAAATAAGGCGTGCCATCCACATATTAGCGAAGGTAGCTGCCAGACCTACCGCCGTCAGCAGCAGGCTGTATTTAATCATAACCACCAGGTAAAATACCAGCATAGCCAGGTTTAATAACACCGGTGCCAATTGGTTTATTAAAGTTTCGGCAATTACTTCATTGGAACTCTGGCGGGCAGCAATATCCCCAACCATCCGCTGGGAGAAAAACTCCACCGGCAGCCGCAGGACATGCCAAAAAAAAGTGGTATTGGCCACAATGGCCAACTTTCCTCGTATTTTTAACATATATAAGGTGTTGATTACTGTAACGATGGCCTGAAACACGAGCAGACCAATCATGGCCAGTATAAAGGGATAAAGCCAATCGGGATTGGACCCAGTCAATATTCTATCCATGAATATGCGGGCAAATACCGGTGCAATAACCCCCGCCACCGCCGTCAGGATACCCGTAAGAATAACAAACACAAACGGCACCAGGGTTCCTTTGAGCCGGGTTCTGGCAAAGGCAGCCACGCTTCTGGGCCGGCCATCGGCTACAAAATCATCTGTCTTGGAAAACATCAAAACAATCCCGGTAAATGATTTATCAAACTCTTCCATGGGGACCTTGACCGTTCCCCGGGCAGGATCATTTAACACCGCACAATTTTTCTTAAAACCATTAAGTACCACAAAATGGTTAAAGTTCCAGTGGATAATCGCCGGAAACTCTATATCTTTTACATCCTCAATCTCGAGGCGATACCCGGCAGCCCCCATTCCGTAAGCACGAGCAGCCCACAGAATATTTTGGGCATTACTGCCATCACGGGATACCCCGCAATCAGTCCGCACCTGTTCCAGGGGTACCCATTTGCCATGATAAGCCAGTATCATAGCCAGGCTTGCAGCGCCGCACTCTAAACTTTCCATTTGCATAACAACAGGGACTTTAGCAATTTTAAGCATAAACTCTCCCCTATTTTAGAAGAAAATCAATCGGTCTTACTGCATCGGTTATGATGCTGAGATTTAACAGGGTTCCGTCAGGTAGATCCGAACTATCCAGAGAGATGTCGATTTTTACCGCAAATCCTTTTTGGGCCATGGTCTGGGCCAAATAATCGCTCTGCAAATCAGCGGCAACTTCAGACGCAGACATGGGAACCGCCCCCACCCTGGCAACTTG
Organism: Syntrophomonas sp.; assembly: GCA_039679855.1. GTDB lineage: Bacteria > Bacillota > Syntrophomonadia > Syntrophomonadales > Syntrophomonadaceae > UBA5314. The sequence continues at coordinate 765 of JBDKUE010000141.1, read as the reverse complement.
TCCTCTTATGACTGCCTTCTTATCGCCAGCCTGGATTTTCACCGTCTGCCCAACTTTAATTGCTTCGGCATCAGCCGTATTTACATAACCCAGGGCATTTCCCTTGTATATTACGCCGGTAGTATGTACACTGGTTGGCAAACTGCCGGTAATGCTCCAGAACAAAATGGCTGCCAGCAATATAAACAATGCCATCAAGACCATCCAGATGCTTGGATTCGACACTTTTATATAGTCATTTAGCTGCTCCGGTGAGGATATACTGTCCAGACTGGCTTTACGAAAAAGCGTATTACTCATTCCTATATCTCCCTTGTATTAAAACTCCGGATATAAATATTCTAATTCACCAAATATAACCTATATACAGAAATATGGGAGTTTGTTGTCATTCTCCTAAAAAAGACCATCATAATGTATAATTAATTGTAAACGAAATAATTGCCCTTTTAAATAGATTCTTGCTAAAAATTGTCAGGGAATGTATAACAAGGGGATGGTATTTTGCCCACATCCAATGTGGAAAAATTTGAGCTGTCTATAAAACTGTTCCGTATATATGTATGTTGACAGGAAATTCGGTCAACAACAAATTATGGTACCCAAATTGGAGGGATATTTAAATTTAAAAAAGTTGTTAGACAATGAACTGGGAAAGGTGACAGGCGGGGACACCGGCGGAGATTCATTAGACTTCGTTCCATATTGCAAATTAAATAAAATGCAATACAACCCCGTGCATGGCCGTTGTGATGATTTTGAGCC
>JBDKUE010000187.1:0-9138 GCA_039679855.1 Syntrophomonas sp. | reverse complement strand
GCGGCGGGGAGCTTTTCCATGCTCGTCTTCATCCGTATGCACAGCATCGGCTGGGCCTTTTGTTCTTCAATCTTTAAATCAAAAACCATCACTCTTCCCCCTTTTTTAAAACTCTTTCAGACTGCAGACAAGTCCTTTAATGTTTTGGCTTTATGTTTAACAGTATAAGCAGGGTAATTTGACAGCTGTATGTCATATTAAAGGTAATGTTTAGAAGTTTCTCTCAATCTCTGGGCAATTTTATCCCTAAGGTGAACTGGTTCCAAAACCTGCGCATATGGCCCGAAGGATAATATATAGCCGCAGACCCACTCGTCTTCGGGCAGGGCGATCTCAACCAGGAAAGAGCCATCCTGGCTGAGACGGATATCTTTTTCAGGAAATTCGTCATAAACCCGGTAGGCCATTCTGGCATCGATTTTCAAGGTAATGTTGACCATTATCATAGGAGGGGGCAAAGCATTCAGTTCAATAGTCTCGGCCGGGATTTCCCGGGCGAAAGCTTCATTACCAACTAACAGATTTTTAATGCGGCTGATTTTAAAGATGCGCGGCTTTTCTTTTAACCTGCAAAAGCCATATAAATACCAGCCTTGACTCTTAAAGACCAGCTTTAACGGCTCAACCGGGCGGCTGGTCTTTTCACCATAGGAGCTGAAATAGTCGAAGCTGATTACCCGTTTATTGATTATGGCATTCTTCAATAAACCAAATTTATCCCGTTCCTCGCGTTCACTGCCCCAGCGTGAGAAATCCACTTCGATCCAGCTGGTTTGGGCTTTGTTAAAGAGAAGACTCATTTTATTCAACACCGGTTCAATATCGGGAAAGGTGAGAGCCTGCATGCTCTGCAGACTTATAAGGATCTCATTTTGCTCCCGGGCCGAAAGGACCGACTTGTTGAGCACAAAATCACCCAACAGGCCGATGCCCCCACCCTTGCCCTTGCTCGTATATATGGGGATCCCGGCTGCGGAGAGGGTTTCGATGTCCCTATAAATAGTTCTCGTTGATACCTCGAAGTGATCAGCCAGTTGTTTGGCGGTTGCGGTTTTTTTATTGAGCAGGATGTAAACCATTTCGAACAGCCGGTTGATTTGCATTAAACATCACCCAACCTCAGGATACCATAAAGTTGTATGATAATTTGAAACGGCTGTCAGGTTATTAAATTAAAGCGCTTTACTTCAGGTATAATAAGTATACTATCCATTCTTGCAAAGCTATTTTAATTGAATCAGAAGCCGGAGAAACGGATCATTTTACAAGAATACCTCAATCCCAGCCACTATTCAGGGAGATGTTTTAAGGTGATAATTCCAGTATCCAAACGCTTGTCTATAATAGCTCCTGAAAAGCCAGCCTATCCGTACAGCAATTGCCTTTATATAGAAGACGACTGCCCGACCTTAATTGATCTCGGGGCAGGCAGCAACGCACTTCAAGCTGTTGCAAAACAAGAAATCATCGCCTTATGTCTTATCAGTCACAGTCATTTTGATCATCTCCATGGCGAGCCTCTGTTTGAGCAAACCAGGCTGATGGCCGGAGTTGAAGAAGCGCAGGTATACACCGATGAAACTGCCTACAATGACTTCCATGGCTATTCCCTATGGAAGGAATTGATGTCTACCAATGAACGCCAGGGCCTGGGCGAAGTTGTTCCCCTGCCCGACGATGTATTGGTAAAGCCCGGATTTAGGCCAATTCCCATTTCCGATTACTTCTCCGACGGCCAGGTTATAGACCTGGGTTACTCAAAAGTTACAGCTGTTCATCTTCCCGGGCACACCATTGGGCACTATGGCTTTTGGCTGGAAAAAGAGGGGGTTCTCTTTTCAGCCGACCTTGATTTATCTTACCAGGGCCCCTGGTATAGCTGCAATACATCGGATATTGGGAGTTTGCTGAGCTCAATTGAGATAATTAAAAAACTGGAGCCGCAAATTATTGTAACATCGCATCGCCGGCAAGCTCAAAGCAGCAATCTTAACGAACAACTGGATCGATATGGACAGGTTCTCATTGACCGGGAGAACCGACTTTATGATCTGCTGATCAAGCCCCACACCCTTGATCAATTATCGGAATACGGTTTGGTTTTTCCGGCGAAACGCAATATTTATGAAAAGTTTTGGGAAAAGCTATCCATTAAAAAACATCTTACTCATTTGCTGTCCTTAAACTTAATAAGGCAAATTGACTCTGCCTACTATCAAAAGACATGAAGAACACTATAGGTAACATTTTTAGAGCTAAAATCCGACTGGCTCAGCCGGGAAGTGCCTTCGTATTTTTGACAAAAGCCACCCCCGCTGAGGGCAGCGGTCAGCAGGGTTGGCCTTAATCCTATCCGGCGGATTTACTCCTTAATAACTATCGTCAGAAGGCAGCTTTATTCCTTCACGAGACAGTGTGCTTAACAGATCATCAAAACTGGACTTTCTCTGAATTTTGATCCAAATATGGTCATCGGGTTCACACTGCAGCCCTTCAATGACTTCGGCAATTCTTCCCTGAATCTCTTGTTGGTATCCTACTTCGGAATATTCATATTTTCCGTCAGACTGCTAAAATTATTGTCATTTTTAACACTGCTGCAGATCGTTTTATCTTCTTTGGCACGGGTTTGCCAAAGTCCGGAAACAGGCTGCAAGTAGCCAGAGTAAAACAGCTTTATATAGTTTACATAAATGACGCTTCGGGGCAGTCAACGGCACTGGTGTCAGCCGCTTTCATCGCCTTCAGGATACCGAAAATGTTGGGAACTACATTCATGACAAAGAATTTGGCGCTGGCGATTTTGCCCCTGTAGAAGTTGGCGTTATAGTGGTCCTCACCCAGTTCGGCCAGCTTCTGGGCCGCCAGGACGCCCTGAGACAGAATCAGCTTGCCCCCGAGGGTCATGGCACCGGCATGCATGGTGCGGGTGGCAAACAGCTGCACCAGAGTCTGTTTTTCACCCCTCCAACCATTGGTCAGGGCGACTATTTCTTTGAAAGCGGCCAGGGCTTCTTCCATCATCACGAATGCCGCCTCAAATCCCGCCGCTTTTTGGTTGGCGATAAAGTCTTCGATTTCCGCCAGCCACTTCTTGAACGGCTCACCTTTCTTCATGGTGAACTTGCGGCCAGTGAAATCCTGGGACTGAATGAAGTTGGTGCCTTCCCACAGGGAATAGATTTTGCAGTCGCGGGCCAGGGAAGCCGGGGCATACTCTTCCATGAAACCGTAGCCGCCGTGGCACTGGATGGCTTCCGCGCACATCTGCCAGGCCATGTCGGATATGAAGGCTTTGCAGAGTGGATTTTGAACCATAAAGAAGTCTTCCGCTTCCTCGCGTTCTTCTTCAGTGGCAGCTTCCTTGCCCATATCAATGTAGTAGTAGGATGTGTATATCATCGCCCGGCAGGCTTCCATCATAGACTTCTGCAGCATCAGCATGCGGCGGACGTCTTCATGTTCGATAATCCGGACTCCGGGGCCCTTGGGAGCTTTGATGGAGGGGCTCTGCACGCGCACCCTGGCATAATCCAGGGCGGCATAGTAGGCGGCCCCAAAAGCGCCCAGGGAGAAGATCCCGGTATTGATGCGTTCTTCGTTCATCATCTGGAACATCTGGGACATTCCTTTGCCGCGGCCCTCTACCGGCCCATCCCCGATCATCCAACCGTAGCAATCGTCATTTTCGCCAAAGGCCAGCGTGCAGGTGGCGGAGCCGTGGATACCCAGCTTGTGCTCAATGCCGACCGTGGTTACGTCATTCCACCTGGTGATGTTGCCGGCTTCGTCGACCCAGAACTTGGGGACCATCAGGCAGTTGATACCGGCGGTTCCCGGTTTTGCATCCGGGGTCTTGGCCAGGACCAGATGAATAATATTGGAGACGCAGTCGCTGTCGCCGGTAGTAATAAAGCACTTCTGGCCTTTTATCTTGTACAGGCCCGGCGTGTCGGTTGGAAAGCATTTGGTCTGAACAGCGCCGACATCGGAACCGGCGCCCGGCTCGGTCAGGCACATAGAGCCCCCCCACTCTCCCGAGTACATCTTAGGCAGGTAGAGGTCTTTAAATTTCTGAGCAGCATTGTACTGGATTACGGTGGTGGCACCCTGGGTCAAACACCACAGCATAACCATGGCCGGGGAGGCTCCGGTCTGCATTTCCAGAATCGGAGCATACCAGGCCAGAGGCATACGGCCTTCGCCTTCGCGGTCGCCGAACTGGGGGCCCAGGCCGGCTTCGCAAACCGTGTTGTAGACTGTTTTGAAAACATCAGGACTTACCACCGCATGCTCATTGCCACCGACATGTTTAAAACCTACTTCATCGGCCTCTTGATTGGCCGGGCAGATCACGTCGCGGCAGATTTTAAAGTTGACATCGAGGAACCCGTCCAGGTCATCGATTCCATAGTAATCTTTGTAACCGTCGCAGGATAAAAGTTTATCCATAGGGAGCCATTCTTTCATTTGGAATTTAATATCTCTAATTTGATATAAGTAAGTGTTATGCGGCAAAACAATTTCCTCCTTATAGTTTTTATTCATTTTTACTAGGTCTGGCATCGGGCCACACCAGCACGAATATACGCTGACAGCCGACTGTTCCAGGTAATACACTGCATCAGACTAAAGTGGATGTTAAAGTTCTAAACACCTCCTGCCTTCAACAAATCGGTTTTTTCCCTGGCTCATGTACGGAAAGCTCCGGGAGAGTTTCTTACTTCTGATTGGATTTACGCCAGATCTTCATTTCTTCCGCAACAGCGATCAACTCATCGCGGAAATCGGGATGAGCGATGGTTCCTGATATCTTGATTGTTCAACCACCTGATATACCCCCAAGTCTGCTTTTTGCAAAAAGTGTGCCAACATCACCCAGTTTTGGCATTCCCCCGCAAAATGCCTTTATCACGGGTTTATTTGTTAATTGCCGCCAGGACTATTGGGATTTTTTGTATCGCCGCTCTGTACTGGAAATAATACACTTTCCTATTGGACCAGTAATATTGGGGGTTTATCAGGTGTTTGCCAACATAGACGATAAAAAGGGGCCGCTCCTAGTCCGTTGCGGACTTTTGGGGCAGCCCCTTCCTAAACAGGATTAACGAATTTTAAAACCGTCGGTAATCTCTTTTAACTGCCGCGCCATGTTATCCAGATCGCGGCTGGTGTCAACGATATTCTGAACAGCGGCCAGCTGATTTTGAGTTATGGCAGTTACTTGTTCAGCGGCGGCAGCCGATTCTTCGGTTATAGCAGATATGTTTTCTATAGCCTGGACGATTTCGTCTACCGAAGCCACCAATTCTTCAAAAGTCGCGGAAACATCTTGAATGGAATTGTCGATCTCGATGGCCCCCTTCGCGAGTTCGCCAAAAGCGGCTATGTTGTCTACCAGGGAGCAACCTTGCTCCTTAATCAAAATGTCCACCTGGTTTACTTCCTCAACAACCTGTTTGACTTGATCCTGGACCTCCCCTATGATGGATGCAATACGCATAGTCGCCTGGTTAGTGCCTTCAGCCAATTTCTTGACCTCTTCAGCCACAACGGCAAAGCCCCTGCCCAATTCACCAGCCCGGGCGGCCTCTATGGCCGCGTTTAAGGCCAACAGGTTGGTTTGGCTGGCGATGTCGGCGATGACTGTTATGATTTCGCCTATTTGCTGAGTTTTAGAATCGAGATCATTGATGACAACTGACACCTTGCCGGTTCGTTCCACGGTGAGGACCATATCATCTCTTTGGCGTTGTATCAATTCCGTTACCTTTTCCACGATGCTCTTAAAATTAACCGATTCTTGGGAAATCTTCTCCGTGCTTTCTCCTACCGACTGCATTGCATAACCGACTTGATGGGCCAATTCGCTGGTTCGTCCCGCATCTTGTGCCTGTGAGACCGCAGCTTTGGCCACTTCTTCGGCACTGGCGCTGACCTGCTCCGATGCCTGCCCGGTTTGTTCAGCCGACGATATCAGCTCCCGTGAAGCATTGGATAAAATGTTAGCGCTGTCGGCTATTCTCTTAAAAGATTGCTTGAGGCTTTCGTTCATTTCCCCTAATGAATTGGCCAATACACCGACTTCAGATGTGTCTCTGCTCTCAATCGTCTGTGTCAAATCTCCCTGGGAAAGGCGAAGCGTAACACCGGTCATTTCAGCAAACGGTTTGGTTAACTTGCCGCTGATGAACCAAAGAAGGGCAAATAAGGCCAGCAGGGTAAAAATAGCTACTAATACCGTGTTCATAAGCATCCTATTCAGGGGCTGGTTAACTTCTTCCTGGGGAACAGATACCGAAACCGACCAACCAGTATATGAGATAGGCGCATAGGACACAATTTTATCGCTTCCATCGACCGATACGGTTGTAATTCCGGGTTCCCTGTTTTGCACTTTTTCGGCTATGCCAGAAAAGCTGCTGCCCAGATCCTTCAGGCTTTTTTTGAGGATAAACTCCTTATCCGGGTGGCATACAAACACCCCGTTTTGGTCCACAATCGTAGCATAACCGGTCTGCCCAACCTTCACCGATTTAACCATATCTGCCAGCTTATCAGCCTTTATGGTTGCCGCAACAACCCCGACAACCTTTTTTTCTTTATATACAGGCACGGCGATCGGCAAGACTACATTACCAGTTACTTTGGACAATGTTGGCGAGCCTACGTTTGACTTTCCTGCCATGGCTGCCTTGAAATAATCGCGGTCATTTAACTTGAAGTCTCGCTTTTCTCCGCCGGCACCCAGGGGCGTGCCATCAGGCCAGATGACAAAGAAATTCTCTTGTTCAGAGCTTATATAACGCGACATCACTCCTGGAATCGCTGATGTATCCATATTCATGATCTGATCAACCTTGGCGATGGCCTCAAATTGATTATAATAACCCTGGATCCAGCTATCAATTTCACTACCCGTAGACACCGCCAGTCTCTGGCATTGATCCTGGATCTGAGAATCGACTATGCTCCTGCTGTTGAAGTAGGAAACTGCACTTTGCCCGGTTAATGCAATAAAACATGCGATTAGAATCCAGACCAACAGCTTGAACCTTAGACTTTGTGTAAATCTCACCTTTTTACCCCCCATACGTTCATTCGGTTGTTAAGTAGTTGTGCAATAATACGGAATGCAATGCTATTTATGATCTTGCAATTACCATGCCATTCTACTAATCATTGGAAACGCATAAGAATAGCGAGAAATACTATGATTCAACGACGAGGATTGCTTTAGGGGTTCATTTTTAAATATCGCAATTGTACGGATGCCAATACACCTGTGCGTAAAACTGGACATAATATAACGAAATGCCAGTCCCTTAAAACCGCCATATCGGGACTGGCATACATATTTGAGTTCTAAATATGTAATTTTAACAAAAACACCTTTGCCTCCGGCAGGTATCAGATCCCTCAGGTGGACGGCGGGTTGACATCGGCGCAATAGATGAAAACCGTCCGAGTCACGGCATCCCATTCCACCGATGCGCCTAACGCCAGGCCAATAAAACTTAAGGGAACCATAGTTCGTCCTGCGATAATTTGGGCCGGTACTGGCAGACTGATCGGCGACCCGTTTTTATAGGCGGTAGAATCTCCCACTGTAAGCACAAGCTGGTCGCAGCCTTTTAGCACGGTCACCGTCCGGCTGGGTCCGTCCCAATCCACCGAGGCCGACAGGGCATTGGCAATGGCGCTAAACGGCACCAGGGTGCGCCCATTTTCGATGACCGGCGGCACCTCCATTTTCAGGTCCTGCCCGTTGACTACTACCCTGGGAGCTGCCGCCATAGCCTGGCCGGGAATCAAAACCCCGATCATCAAAATCAAACACCAAAAAGCTGCAATTGGCATCCTTCTCACAAGCGTCCCCCCTTAACTGTTTATCTGATCATTTTACGTAAAAACGCTCAGATAACTTGCTTTACAATCCCATCTAACCCGGTTCACCGTAATACCATTCTATTATCTGACTTGATTTTTTTACAGCAAAATGTATCATTATTTACAAATAGCTGGAAGCAGGGATGGGTGAAAATGGCTGAAATCGTTATTTTTCTTCTGATAAGCGGCTTGCTGCTGGGTGTGGGTATAGCTATAAAATTCGGCAAGGCCTATGAATTAATATCCGGTTATAACACCGCTCCTGCCCACGAGAAAGAGTTTATGATTGAAAAGGGACTGGGTGATTTCGTGGGCAGACAGTTGATGATAACCGCCGCCGCCCCGGTTCTGGGGCTCATACTCCATAAGTCCGGTTTTGTCTGGGGGATTGAGGTGGGGATGGGCCTGCTGCTGATTCTGGTGTTTTACATGGCTTTTGCAGTTCAGCGCTTCAACCCGCCTCCGTCTGACGATCCGAAGTCCATAAAACGGGCCCGTTCTCGTAAACGCCTTTTGATAGCAACTATGATTTTTGCCGTCCTAGTCTGCGGCGGCGTGGGAATAAGCATTGCCTTGACCTCACGCGAGCCTCAAATTACCCCGGAAGCAGACCAACTGGTAATCAGCGGTTCCTATGGGGTATCCATCAACTACGCCGATATTGATAAGCTCGAGTTCAAAACAGCCTTGCCCGAAATAGGAGTCAAAAACAACGGATTAAACCTGGGGCCGATTCTTAAAGGCCATTTTGACGTTAAAGGATTGGGCCCGTCGCTTCTATTCCTGCGCTCCAACCAGGGCCCGGTTGTAGTCATTTATCGAAGCGGGCGCCAGCCGGTTTTGATCAATTTTACGGACCCACAGCAGACACAAGCCTTATATGAACAGCTGCTGGCCAAAACCGGAAAGTAGCTGACGTTGACCAATAAAGATGGGGCAGATTGGCCCCCCTTTTAGCTCATATATTCTTTTGCACCCACACCTGGTCAAAAGACTGGCCTTTCTTTTCTCCTATTCCATGAAACCTGCCGCATTCTTTAAATCCGTTCTTCTCATGAAAACGTATACTGGCCGTGTTTTGGGAATTAATACTGGCCAGAAGGATGTTTATACCCATCTTTTTCGCATCCTGTTCAAGTACTGACAGGGCCTGGGTACCTGAACCCTTCCCAACTTCATCCTTACTGATAAAGCAGGTTATCTCGGCAGTATGTCTGAAAACCGGGAAGGGATTGTAGGCATGCAAAA
>JBDKUE010000248.1:0-24613 GCA_039679855.1 Syntrophomonas sp. | reverse complement strand
CGATGAATCGAAAGGCGACGGCAACGATGTTTTGCCTAGTGTCAGCTGATCGAAGGTGAAACCTGAGTGCTGACCAAAGCCTTGAGCATCGGCCTCAGTATCGCGCTCGCACCCTCCATGGTGCTCGACCTCTTTCGCTTTCTCACCTTCGCAGGACAACCTTAGTGGTGAGCGAAAGCGAACATGTGTAGTACCCGGAGGGTGAATCACTAGGCTCCTGCGCAAGTTGCTTTGAATCCATAACTCTGTCAACTACGAAGGTTGAGTTGCTTAAGAAATTGCCGGGTATTATCCTCGTTATTAATTCAAGATATTCCCCCTGGCGCATATATATATTGAAAGCATAAACCGATTGAAATATTTTTGCCCTGGTCAGGAAGGAGTGGGAGCCTTGAACGAGGATTTCGCCAGCCTTATCAAAAATGATCGCGAGACCCGCAGGAGCCAGTTTTTCGAAGGAAGTTTCCTGGAATATTTAAACCTGGTTAAAAACCAGCCCGAGCTGGTAATGCTGGCCCATGAGCGCCTTTTCCGGCTCATCAACGAGCCGGGCGTTCAGATCATCAAGTGTGAAGACGATCCCCGCCTGAAGCGCATTTACGGCAATGAGAGCATACGCAAGTACCAGTTTTTTGACGGGGATTTTTATGGAATTGACGCTACTATCATGGAAATAGTGCGCTATTTTCATTCCGCGGCCATGAGAGGCGAAGAGTCGCGGCAGGTTCTGTACCTGGTAGGCCCGGTGGGGTCGGGCAAGTCTTCCATAATGGAAAGTTTGAAGAGGGTCCTGGAACAGTCGCCGCCGGTTTATGTCTTAAAGGGCTGCCCTATGAGGGAAGACCCCCTGCACCTCATACCCAAACACCTGCGATCCAAATTTGAGGAGGCCCTGGGAGTAAACATTGAGGGCGAACTCTGCCCGGTCTGCAGGTACCGCCTGGTAAATGAATACCACGGGGAATACGAGAATTTCCCGGTGACCAGCAGCGGCTTCTCGATCCGCTCCCGCAAGGGGATCGCGGTAGTTCCCCCAGTGGATCCTAACAACCAGGACGCTTCGGTACTGGTGGGATCGGTTGATATTTCCAAAATGGATCTTTACCCGGAAGACGATCCCCGGGTATTATCCTTAAACGGAGCCTTCAATGCGGGCAACCGGGGACTGGTTGAATTTATTGAAATCTTCAAAAACGATGTCGAGTACCTGCATACCATTCTGACCGCCACCCAGGAAAAATCGATACCTTCTCCGGGCAAGGGCTCGATGATCTACTTTGACGGCATAATCCTGGCTCATTCCAACGAAGCGGAATGGAATAAATTTAAGTCTGATCACACCAATGAAGCTATATTGGATCGGATCGTCAAGGTGGAGGTGCCCTATTGCCTGGAACTGGACCAGGAGGTCAAGATCTATAAGAAGATCCTCAAAAAGAGCAACTACCGAGCCCATATTGCACCCCATAGCATCGAAATAGCCTCCATGTTTGCTATTATCAGCCGTTTGAACGAGTCCAACAAAGTCGACATGGTGAGCAAGATGAAGGTATATAATGGCGAGGAAATCGTTCAGAAGGATGCCACCCAGAAGATTGACATTAAGGAACTGCGGGAGGAAGCGGGCCGGGAAGGCTACAAGGGAATATCCACCCGCTTTATCATGAAAGCCATCGACAATGCCCTGTCGGAGTCGGAGCACGACTGCATAAACCCCATTATCCTGCTGGAAACCCTGATCAAAGCGGTGCGCAACAGCGACAGCGGTGAGGAAGAGAAGAAAAAATACCTGACTTACCTGCAGGATCACATTAAAAAAGAATACCACCGTATTCTGGAGAAAGAGGTCACCAAGGCCTTTATTTACGGCTACCGGGAGCAGGCTGAGACCCTTTTTAACAACTACCTGGATCACGCTGAAGCCTTTGTAAACAAGGTGAAATTAAAAGACCGGAATACCGGCGAGGAGCTGGAACCGGACGAACCGTTTCTGGAGTCCATCGAAGGCCAGCTGGGGCTCACCGGCAGCGCGGCGCGGGGCTTTCGCCACGACGTGACTGCCTTCATGTTCTCCCTCCTGCGCAGCAAGAAGACCATTGACTACGGCTGTTATGAACCGCTGCGGGAGGCCATTGAAAAGAAATTGACCGCCTCGGTACGCGAATTGTCCCGGATCATAACCCGGGCCCGGGTCAGGGACAACGAACAAAACGACAAATACAATGCCATGGTTTATGCTATGAAAGAAAACGGCTACTGCGACCACTGCTGCAATGTGGTATTGAAATACGCCGCCAACAACCTGTGGAAAGACTAAAATCCAACCGGATATTATAACTGAGTTAGGGGAAATGAGTCAGGGGACGGTTCTTAAACTCATTTTAAACCTACTGTTTCTGCTGCTTCAACTGTTTAAAAATGAGTTTAAGAACCGTCCCCTGACTCACTCCCGTCCCCTGACTCACTCCCGTCCCCTCTGTTGGTTTCAGAATATTTTCCCCGGGCAGGAAAAGCGCCGCCGGATGTAGAATGAACTATGCAGAACAGCTGTTCCGGTTGGGCTCATCTGACATACGGCTGGCCGGAATCTGATAAAAGAAACCGCTGGAGGTAGATAGAAGAATGGAACTGGCAGTTTTGGCGGGCTTGAGTATACTGGTCCTGGTGTTGTTGCTTTTCATAGTTCAATTGCGTTCACAGGTGGGATCTCTGCGGGACGCCCTCTTTCAACTCAATTCCAACGCCGAACTGGTTGAAAAGAGCCAGGAAAACACCCGGAGCCTGCTGCGGGAGGAAATAGCGCGCAACCGTGAAGAAATGAGCAGCATGGGCAAGGGCATAAGGGAAGAAGTGGGGGGCAGCATAAAAGGTCTGCAGGAAGTCCTGGTAACCGGCATGGGGCAAATCAGCGCCGGGCAAAAAAGCCAGCTGGATAGCTTTGCCAACCAGTTAAACGGCTTTACCCAGACCACTGATCAAAAGCTGGAAAATATGAGAACCGCCATAGACGGAAAACTGCAGACCATGCGCGAGGCCACCGGCAAGGAGCTCAACCTCATGAGCGATTCCATGGCCAGCCGGCTTACCGGTATGGCCGAACTGCAGCAGAAGCAGCTGGGCGAATTTTCGCAGCAGATCGGGAACCTCACCGCCAGCAATGAGAAAAAGCTGGAGCAGATGCGGGAAACCGTTGAAAACCGGGTCAAAGAACTGCAGGCCAACAACGCCCAGAAGCTGGAAGAAATGCGAGTGGTGGTCGATGAAAAACTGCATGCCACCCTGGAACAGCGCCTGGGAGAATCTTTTAAGCTGGTCAGTGAGCGATTGGAACAGGTGCACAAGGGGCTGGGCGAAATGCAGAGCCTGGCGGCCGGCGTGGGTGATCTGAAGAAAGTTCTGACCAATGTAAAAACCCGCGGGACCTGGGGAGAAGTCCAGCTGGGGAACATCCTGGAGGACATACTGGCCCCCGACCAGTACGCGGCCAACGTTGCGGTGAAGAACAATTCGGAGCGGGTTGAGTACGCCATAAAACTGCCCGGACCGGACAGCGAAGGGGACGGGCTGTGGCTGCCGATTGACGCCAAATTTCCCATGGAAGACTATTACCGGCTGATTGAAGCCTATGAACTGGGGGATGCCGCCTTGATAGACCAGGCGGTCAAAGTGTTGGAGCTTCGGATTAGGACCAAGGCCAAAGAGATTTCCTCTAAATATATAGAACCCCCGGCCACTACCGATTTTGCCATCATGTTCCTTCCCACCGAGGGCCTTTATGCCGAAGTCTTGCGCCGGCCAGGGCTGTTTGAAAGCCTGCGCCTGGAGCACCGGGTCAGTGTGGCCGGACCCACCACCCTGGCGGCCATTGTCAGCAGCCTGTCAGTGGGATTCAGAACCCTGGCCATTCAGAAACGCTCCAGCGAAGTATGGGCCGTTCTGGGCGCGGTGAAGACCGAGTTCGGCAAGTTCGGAGCCGTCCTGGAAAAGACCCAGAAGAAGCTGCAGGAAGCCAGCAACACCATAGATGAAGCAGCCAGGAGGTCAAGGGCCATGGAAAGACGGCTGAGAACAGTAGAGGCCCTGCCCGAAACCGAGGCGGTGGCAATGCTGGGCACATCAACGTTAGATGATGATGAAGCCGCTGCCGTACAAGATACTGAATAGATTGACACCTGAAGCCCCATATAGGACATGGGGGCAAGTCCCTTGTCCCAGTACTAAGCTCTATCTATAACACTCTTTGATATTCTGGTTACCCTTGATAGTTGCCTTACCATAACACCGTCAATTACCTTAGTAGCCCTGATTAATTCATCCTTCTGGCACTTTTCCGGTTGTTGCATGGGGCCTGCCCCCCCTGTCCCCCTCAATAGTTGTTCCCATATTTTTTGTCCATCTTTGGCCCGGCCAGCATATATATTTAACGGACCCTCTATTTCGTTGTGCCCGGTTTTGGCAAGGAGGATGGGGTATGGCAATATTTCGCGACTATGAGAGCGGGGGGCGGGACCGCAGCGCCGAGGACCGGCGGCGGCATCGTCAGCTGCTGGAAGAATCCATAAAGAAGAACATCGGCAGCATAATAGCCGAAGAAAGTATTATCGGCAAAAACCGGGATAAGATCATCAAAGTTCCGGTCAGGGGAATCAAGGAGTACCAATTTATCTATGGGAATAATCAGCCCGGGGTGGTGAGCGGCAAGGGCAATGAAAAGCGGGGCGATCGTTTTCCCCGGCCGGGGGGCAATGGAGCCGGGCGCGGCAACGGGGCCGGGGACAGTGAAGGGGATGAATACTACGAAACCGAGATCACCCTGGAGGAACTGGTGCATTATCTTTTTGAGGAGCTGGAGCTGCCCTTCTGGGAAAGAAAGAAATTTTCCTTTCTGGAGACCGAGCGCACCACCAAGCGGTGGGGCATTCAGCTAAAGGGTATACCTCCTCGCTTGAACAAAAAGAAATCGATGATGGAGCGGGTAAAGCGCCGCAAATCAATGGAACGAGCCTGGCGGGAAATGGAGCAGGAGGAGGAAATAGGCCGGGTTCCCTTTCGGGAGGAGGACCTCCGCTATCACCGCACCAAAGAGGAATTAAAGCCCGAATCGAACGCGGTAGTAATATGCATAATGGATAACTCGGGATCTATGTATCTCAATAAAAAGTACCTGGCGCGCAGTTTCTTTTTTCTTCTCTACCAGTTCGTTCACTACCGCTATGCAACAGTTGATCTGGTTTTTATTAATCACAGCACCACCGCCAAAGAGGTAAATGAAGAAGAGTTCTTTCACCGGGGTGAATCGGGGGGCACCATGATAAGCAGCGGCTATGAGAAGGCCCTGGAGATCATATGGCAGCGCTATAATCCGGAATTCTGGAATATCTATGCTTTTCACTGCAGCGACGGTGACAACTGGCCGGATGATATCAGAAAAACGGTTTTCCGGGCCATGGAGCTGTGTCAGGTCTGCAACCTGTTCGGCTACGGGGAGATTATCTCTTCCTGGACCTCACCCCGTTCAATGCTTGAGGAGTTCCGCAAGGGCATTGACTTTCCCAACTTTGTATCAGTGGCTTTTGGCAGCAAGGAAGAAGTATGGCCGGCCTTCAAAAGGCTGTTGACCTTGGCGGAAAGGGAGTGATGCCATTGGCCGACTACTACCGGATTGAAGATTTGGAAAAATACAACCGGCAGATTGAAGAATTGGTCGAACAATTCGGACTTAACTGCTATCCCCAGGAGTATGAATTGGTATCCTATGAAGACATGCTTTCCTACGAAGCCTATCTGGGCCTGCCCACCCGCTATCCGCACTGGAGCTTTGGCAAGGCCTATGAACGAAAAACGACCTTTTACCGCTACAATCTAACCGGACTGCCCTACGAAATGGTCATAAACAGCAGTCCCTGCCTGGCCTATCTGATGAAAGAAAATTCCCTGCTCCTGCAGATCTTCACCATGGCCCACGTATACGGCCATAATGACTTTTTCAAAAACAACCGCCATTTCAGCCAGGGAACCAGGGCGGATATGGCTATTGAAATGTTCAACGCCCATGCCCGGCGCATAAGGGAATATGCCGGTGATCCCAGCATTGGAAGCCAGCGGGTGGAAAAGACCCTGGATGCGGCCCATACTCTGCGTTTTCAGACCTATCGCATAGCGGGTGAGAAGCACTTAAGCCGGGAGCAAATCAAGCACCGGCTTATAGAAAAGAGCTTCAGACCGCCCGGGGAGCATCCCCTGCTGGAAGAGGACCGGGTAAAGCCTGCCCTGCCTGATCTGGACGGTCCGGTGCTGGAGCCGGAGGACGATATTTTGGGATTTTTGAGCCGGGAGGGGCGCTTGAATGACTGGCAGCGGGACATAGTGCGGATGGTGCGGGAAGAAAGCCTGTATTTTCTGCCCCAGGTGGAAACCAAGACTATGAATGAAGGGTGGGCCAGCTATTGGCATTATAAAATCCTGCAGGCCCTTGACCTGCCTCCCGCCCTGCATCTGGAATTCCTGGAACGCCACAACCAGGTGGTGTCAATGCGGGAAGGATTCTTAAATCCCTATTACCTGGGCTTTAAGATATTTACCCGGATTGCCCAAGAAAACGGCTCGGATTCTATCTTTCAAGTCCGGGAACTGGAACGGGACGCCTCCTTCTTTATGCGTTACCTGGATAAGGAACTATGTGAAGAGATGCAGCTATTTCAATATTTTAGAAGCGGACGCGAATATGTGGTCAGTGAGGTGGCGGACGAGGAAGGATGGAAAAAAATAAGGCAGGTTTTAGCCAGGCAGGCAGGCATCAACGGCATTCCCAACATAAGAGTACACAGTGTCGGAGAAAACGGCTCGGCGCTGCATCTCAAACATGAATGGGACGGCCGGGAACTGCAGCTAGACTACGCCCTGCCCGCCCTGCGTCAAACCGCGTACCTATGGGGAGGCAAGGTGTTTCTTCATACCAGGATCCGTGGCAACAATCAGGTTTTGGAAAGTGAGAGCAACTCCGGGTAGATAAAGAACTATAATAATTATCTGTTTTATCTTACTCGGGAGCGGGCTTCGCCGATAAGTTTCAGCATATAATGGCGATCTTCAGGCCGGTGAACGTAATCCAGGGCATCAACCGGTATGGTGAGCACTTCTGTGCCCAGATCATAATCACGGTAATTGGATTCGTAAAAACGGTTTAGATTGTCCCAATACCCGCGTTCTACTTCCACTTCATCGGGGCGTCCCCGGCGGTGAATCCTGCGAATGGCCTCGTCGGTGCCCACCTTGAGGTATATTAGAAGTTTAGGGGAGACAACGTGTTCCAGCATGGCTTCCAGGAGGTTGTTATAGACCGCATATTCCTCGGGCTTTAAATACTCGTACTCCAAATACATACGGGCGAAAATCCGATCTGAATAAATAGAACGATCCATAACCGCATGGCCTGTTTTCATGGCGTGATAATACTGCTTGAAGCGATTGGTCAGGAAATTGGTCTGCATGGGAAAAGCCCACTTTTCCCGATCATAAAAGAATTTATGCAAAAGACGGTTCTCGTCTTCAAACATTTCACTGAAGGGAACCAGGCCGTATTCTTCACAAATAATCTTGACCAGGCTGGACTTGCCAACCCCGGTAACTCCATCTACCACAATTTCAACTCGCTTTAGTTCCTGCACTGGGCGAACCCCTTTCATTTTCGATCAATAATTAACTTCGTTGTCAAGCGGTCAATTCCTGCTTCGAGCCAGTTAGGGCTTTGGACCAGCCCAATTTTCGGCTTAAATGCCCTCTTGATTTCCAGGTAGGAATTGTATCGGTGTTCTAGAAACAGTATTATATAAGGGTGCCGTAGGTCTGCCCTTTCAGGCAGTCGTACTGCTTCACTCATGGCAGCAGGGAAGCGTAAATAGCCCCTGCAGGAAGGGCCGGTGAATTGATGAACATAGGCCTGGCGTTATTGGCCGGACTGCTTTTGCTTTTGTATTCGATCTACTTTTACCATATAATGAAAGGCCATCCACAGGGGTTTGAACTGGAATTGATAAAGGCCCTGGCTGAGTGGATGATAAACCGCGGGCCGGCCAGCCGCTGGCAGTTGTGGATGCTCTATTTATTGTCGCTGGCTCTGGAAATATTCTATTTTTGCATGGTATTCTACTTGCTGAACAATAGCGTAATAAAAATGTTCACCATCTTTCTGGCCAGTTTTGAAGCCCTGCATCTGGGTATGGTGGGGGTGAATCTATCCCGCTTTTTTGGGGGCAGTATGCCTCTCAAGAAGCTTCTAAACTGGCCGATCGAAAGAACCAGCGCGATATTATTTTTTACCCATACCCTGCTGGTTATAATTAATATCATATATTTACACTAACCGCGTTGAAGGGATTAGGAGGGACCGGCTTTGTTTAATGAATTGCCCTGGTTATTAGCGGGTTTGAGTATTTACCACTCATTGGCCCGGGATCCGGTTCTGCATGGCCTGGAAGAAGTGGCTCTATCGGGAGAAGACGACCGTCAAAAGATCGAGGCCGTTTCTGGTTGGAGCAGAGTGTCTTTTATCCTCTGGCAGGAGGGACTCTCTTTCAAACAGTATGTAACGCGCAGGATCCTTCGGGATAACAATCCGTTCAGCCGCTGCTGTGAAAAAAGAGGATATGAGGGCTTGGATGACAGCCTGAAAATGGCCGCACAAAGGGATCTAAGGCTCCTGCAAAGGATCTTTGACCTGGATCTTATGAATGAAGCCGATCAGGCGGGAGCCAATACCCACTGGCCGCAGGCTGAGCTTAAGAGCGACGAATATACAGTATTTCAAGCGATGAGCGGGAAAGCCGACTGGGCAGACCTGGTCGCTGTTTTAGCCGGGCATTACCGGCGGCATTCCCGGGGCCTTTTAGCCAGGTACAGCGCGCTGCGCTGGAGTCCCGAGGATGGTCTGATAGGCATCGAACAGGCCGATCCGATATCCCTGGGTGATTTAGTAGGATACCATGCCCAGAAGAAACAGGTTTGCGAAAACACCGAGAAGCTGCTTCTTTCCTATCCGGCCAATCACGTCCTGCTCTATGGTCCGCGGGGAACCGGAAAATCCAGTTTGATCAAAGCCCTTCTTCAAGAATACTCAGAACGGGGACTGCATATGGTAGAGCTCAACCGTGATGATCTGTGGAGCCTGGGCCGCCTGGTTGAGGAGCTGCAGGATTATGCCGTCCCCTGTATTATTTTCATAGATGATCTTTCCTTTGAAGAATCAGAGACACAGTACAAGGGATTTAAAGCCGTTCTGGAGGGGAGTTTGCAGGCCCGCCCCGCCCATGTCCTGATCTACGCCACTTCCAACCGCCGCCACCTTATCCGGGAGTACTTTTCCGACCGGGAGGGCCCGGGTAATGAAATTCACTTGCAGGAAACCCTGCAGGAAAAGCTCTCCCTGGCCGATCGCTTTGGCCTGACGGTCAGTTTTCCTCCCGTCGGGCAGGAGCTCTACCTGGAAATGGTGGAAAAGATGGCCGCCGACGAAGGTCTGACCATGGGACCGGAATTGCTGCGGGAGCGCGCCCTGGCCTGGGAAAGAAGACGGCACGGTCCCTCGGGGCGATCCGCGCGCCAGTTTATCGACTCCCTGGAAAAGGAGCACTACAGAAAACGCTGACTAATAAAGCCGCTGCTATGACGGTCGATATAAAAAAGCGGAGCTGCCATAATAGGGGTGAAGCTCCGCTTTGGCTGGATTCATGACGGACTTAAACGGCTGTTGGAAAACTATTTTGATGCCAGTTGGCGGGCCAACTCTATATTGCTCATCTCTTCATTATGCAGACCTTCGGCCCTTTCATACCTGTAAAATTCCTTGACCTCGATCTTCATACCCAGCTCAGCGCCGGCGGCCTGGAGAAACTGCTGGACAGTGATATTGTCGTTCCTGATATAATCCTGTTCCATCAAGCATTTGGAACGGTAGTACTTTTCAATTCGCCCCGCAATTATTTTATCTACAACCTGGGGTGGTTTATTTATGAGGCTTTCGTCATCTTTAACTTGCTGAATGATAGCCGCGTTAATAGCGTCTTTGGTTTCATCATCTATCCGCGAGCGAGATACGTATAGAGGAGCCATGGCGGCTATCTGCATCCCCAATTCTTTTCCGACACCTGTCAGATTGTTCTCATCACACCTGCTGTCTACCGCCAGGTCGAGAATTACACCATATTTGCCTTTTAAATGCATATAGGCAGTGGGCATATCCCCAATAAGGATGCTGAACCTCCTCAGCACTATCTTTTCACCGAAGGTCAATGCCATCTTCTGCAGCAAATCACCGACCGTATAATCCTGATACTCCGTAAGGCATTGCATCAAAGCGGCAATGTCAACCGGGGAGTGAACGGCGGCTGCTTTCGCGATCATTTCCACATAGGCGATAAACTGGCTGTTGCCGGCTACGAAGTCAGTCTCCGTGTTTACCTCCACCAGGACGGCCTGGTTTCCGAAGACCCTTGCAAAGGCAATACCATCTGCTGCCGTGCGTTCAGCTTTTTTCTCGACTGCTTTAAATCCCTTTTTATGCAAAATGGCCATAGATAACTGCAGATCGTCCTGGGCCTCTAACAGGGCGTTTTTGCACGCCATGATTCCAGCGCCGGTTTCTTGCCGTAAATACTGGAGGTTCTGTTTGTTTACATGCTGGTTCATTGGAGACACCACCTTATAATAACATAAGATAAAAGTAACATATGTTAAACATATAAGTCAACAAGTAACTGGTATACCATTCGGGTCTGGTGCCGACAATTTAACCTGCGGCCCGTATAGCTTTGGAAGGGCGGGGAAAAATAGACTATTACTGCAGGGAGAGACAATTATGCGCATCATACCTAGAAAACCGGCACCTTCGAACAGCCAGACCCAGCCCAAAAGCGGAGGGCTGCCCGAAGACCCTGTGCCGCTCAGTTTAAAAGATAAAAACGAAATGCTGTCTCCTTACCTGGATAAGAATGAAGACATCAACAAACGCGACTTCACCCTGGGATCAGATCTTAAAATATCGGCCCGTGCTGTATATCTAAATCAGGTGGTGGACAATGATGCGCTTTATCGCCATGTCCTTGATCCATTGATGCATTTCCCCTTAACCGTCCAGGAGGGCCTTACTCCGGCCTTGATAAACGTGCTGGCCAATTCCGGCCCCAGTGTAGGCCAGGTCAAAACTGCGGCAACTATTAAAGAAATAGTCCAGCATATATTTGACGGTTTGCTGGTGGTGCTTTTGGACGGTTATCAGGAGGCTTTGGTGGTAGACATTCATGGCGGGGAATTCCGAGCTGTTGATGAACCACCGGGGGAGAGAACCACCCGTGGACCCCGGGAAGGATTTATAGAAAACATGGATATTAACATCTCCATGATCCGGCGGCGGCTGCGCGATCCTAACCTGGTTGTAAAAAAGACCATGATTGGAAGGCGCACCCGAACTCCCGTAGCTTACATGTACATTGAGGACATCGCCTCCCCGGAAGTGGTAAACAACCTGCGCCAGCGTCTTGATGCCATTGATGTAGATGGTATAGTAGCATCTGGTTATATTGAGCAGTATTTAGAAAAATCGCCCTGGTCTTTCTTCCCCCAAATTTCAAGCAGTGAGCGCCCCGACCGCCTGGTGGCCAAACTAATGGAAGGGCGGGTAGTGGTAATTGTTCATGGTACTCCTCTGGCCTTTACTGTTCCGACCCTGGCCCTGGAGTTTTTTCAGGCTTCAGAGGATTACTATGAACGAACTATTTATGGCTCGATTACCCGCTTCATGCGTTTTGTGGCCTTTTTTTTAGCCATTTCCCTCCCCTCAATCTACATATCTTTGTTCAGCTTCCACCCGGAACTGGTTCCTTTTAAGCTGCTGCTTCCAGTAGCCCAGGCCAGGTCCCAGGTGCCTTTTCCGGTGCTCATAGAGGTGTTGATTCAGGAATTTATAATTCAATTAACGGTGGAATCCGGCCTGCGCTTGCCCGGTGCGGTAGGGCAGACGGTGGGGGTGGTAGCCGGAATCATCCTGGGTCAGGCGGCCATAGCCGCCAAACTGGCCAGCCCGGCAGTGATTATCGTAATATCGGTTACTACCATAGCTACTTTTGTGATGCCATCCAGCGGCATGCTGCTGGCTTCCCGCATCCTCAGGCTGCCCTTGATCCTTATCTGCGGGGCCTTCGGGATTTACGGATTTTCCCTGGCCTGGCTTTTAATAGTGATACATGTCTGCTCTCTGGAGGACTTCCAAACTCCTTACTACGCTCCCTTTGCTCCGATTCATTTGAGGGATTTAAAGGACTCTGCGATTAGGGCTCCTCTGTGGTTGATGAATAAGCGCCCCCAGTCCCTTCCAGTCACCAACCAAACCAGGCAGGTGAAGACCCATTCTGATGGACGGAGTGATCAATGAGCCGTATGCACCAGATTAACAGCCGCCAATTGATGTTTATCCTGACTGGAGGACAGGTTGGGACTGCTATGCTGGCTCTGCCGGCGCTGCTTGGAAAAGCAGCCGGACAGCACGCCTGGGTGTGCATCCTGCTGGGCGCTTTGGTCCCCTTAATCAATCTGCTGGTTATAGAAAATTTGGGAAAACGGCATTTGGGATCAAATATGGTGCAGATGTTTCAGGCCTTAATGGGCAAAGTTGCTGGAACAATATGTATATTGGTTTTTGCATTCTACTTAATCGGTGCTACAACTGTTCTGTTAGGTGTTTTTGCCCGCTTGATTCAATTGTTTTTGCTGCCTAAAACCCCGCTTTGGGTTGTTGTCTTGCTGGCTATGATGTGCGTGATTTATGCAGTCAGTAAAGGAGGGCGGGTGGTGGGCCGCCTCAACGAAACCCTGTTCTTTGGCCTGGTATTAAGTATGTTTTTTATTGTCATTCCTGTTTACTACAGCCATGACCTCACCAACCTTTTGCCCCTGGGTGAGCTGGATGTCGGGGAGCTCTTGCGAGGGGCATTTTATACTATTACGACATTTGCCGGAGCCGAGATCCTGCTGGTGCTCTATTCTCAAGTGGATAAGCCGGAGGAGGTCAAGGTCGCCGCCATGAATGCTTTAGGCCTTTCTGTGGCCACCTATCTCATTGTTGCCATATGCTGCCTGCTGGTATTTGGAGCCGAGCGTATGGCTCGCTTTACCTGGCCGGGGGTCACAATTCTAAAAATCGCCCATGTTCCTGTTATTGAAAGATTTGAATTCTATTTTTTAGCGATTTGGGTGGGTATCGTCCTGCGCAGGGTTATAAATCCTAGTTTTGCCGCCGCTTTGACCCTGGTGCAGCTCTTTAATATGGAAGAGCGATATAATCTCCTAGTTCTGTTCCTGGGAGTGGTTGTTTTTGTCGGAGCGCAGTTCTCCCCCAATACTATGGGCAACCAAATAATCTGGAATTACTTTGCTATCTCGTATTTGTCGATCGGTTTTACATTCCCGCTTGTTTTACTGTTGATCAGTTTGCTGCGCAAAGGAACGGTGAAAGCTAATGCCAAAGCCTAAGCCGGTTTTGAGCTTATTGCTCATTATTATTTGTTTAAATACGGCTGGCTGCTGGGACAGCAAAGATGTTGACCGCCTGGCCTTTCCCATCGCCGCATCTTATGATGTGCACCGAGATGATCCGGGAAAAATAAATCAGCTGAACCACGGCCCCCTGGAAGAGCCAACCGTGGATATTACGGTAGTTTATCCCAACCTTTCCGCTTTAGCCAATGCCAAAGTAACGGTGGAAACCATTCCCTCCTCTACCGTGGGTTATGGTAGGGACAAAAGGGGATACACTTCCCCGGATTTTTATGTTACCGGGTTTAATAAAGTAATTTTAGCCGGGGAGGATTTGGCTGCCCAGGGTTTATATAAACATCTGGAATCCCTATACCGCTTCCCCGAGGTTTCCAATAATATGTTTTTGGCTTTAGTAGAGGGCCGGGGGGAAGATGTTCTGAAAATGCAAACCGATAATGCCGACAATATCGGTACCTTGCTGTATTCCCTGGTACGTGAACCCTATAAACGCGGCTTTATGCCGGCGGTTACTCTTCATGAATTTGATGTTTGGCAGGCCCCCGGGCACAATCCGGTATTGCCTATGATCAAACAGGGGGGTGTAAATCAGGTCTTCCTAAGCGGTTTGGCGGTATTTAAAAAAGATAAGCTGCTGGCCAAACTGGATTTGCGCCAGACCCGGTCATTGGTCCTGCTGCGCGGAATCTCTTCCCAGGGTTATTTCCCGTTTGCCCTGGAGGATGAAAACAAGCCGGGCAGTGTTTTCTGCCGCAATGAACGTAAAGTGAAGGTGGAAAGGCAGGGAGATGTTTATGTCTTCAAAGTGGAGGTGCTTCTCACAGGAATAATTACTGAACATCCTGCTGAAAAACCTCTTGATGTAGAAAGAGGCAAAAAAATAGAAGACTTTATAGCAGCAGAAGTGGAAAGTGATTGCCAACAGATAATAAACACCATGCAAAATGAATGGAAAACAGACTGTATAGACATCAGCAAGTATGCTCTGGCCAAATGGCGCCGGGAATTAGAGCCCCAAATAGACAACGAGCAGTTTATAAGCAAGGCGCAAATTCAGCTAGAGGTTAAAGTAGATATAACCAATACCGGGGAACTGCGATAAAAGAGTCACTAAGCAATAGAAAGAAGATTTGACGAGACTATCTCTGGCAGAAGGAATAGTTTAGGGGACGTACCGCCATTGGTCAGGCATAGGCTCGCGTCCCCAACTTGGTTGTATTGATTGTTCCTGGATTAATTACATGAGCGGCTTCTAATTTAACACTGGCGCATAATCGTACGGGAAGTAAGTAGCGGGCAGAAGCTCTTGTTGTCTTTATAACCCAGGGTGAAATAACTGGCTGTGAATGGGGCTAGATCATAATCAAAATGACCGTTTTTCTGCTTCAGGGGCACATCCATGGTGTGAAGCAGTTCCCCGGCCAGGTATATGCGCAGGAAGGGCTCCCGGTTTTTGTCGTTTTCCGCATTCTTCGAAAACTGCTGCCATTTATCTTCGCTCAGGTTCCATAAAGCCCGCACCCGGTCATCATCACGCCGTACGAGTTCAAGCTTGTCTTCGTCCAGGTATGCTTCATCGGGGGCATATTTGAACAGCTCCTGGGCCGATTCAAACTGATATTCGTTGTTTGGCCCAGGCCGGCGCTGCCCCTCGGAACTGTGCAAGACCCAGTACAACATAGCTATCAGTATCAGGCTGACTGTGATAATAAAAACAACAGGGATCATATGCGTACCTCCTTTGAAATCGACTTTATCAACAAGGCAATGGGCGGATTCTTACAGGCCCAGAGCGCTGTTGTTAGTATGCCCGGGCCTTTCCGAACCTAATCGGTTCAAACTTTATACAGGCGGTAGGAGCGGTGCTATAATAATATAAGTGTTGAAAGGGGAGGCTGCCAAGTGTCTGAAAAACCACGCTGGGGCTTTTTTGACCTTATCCTGGTATATCTAGTCAGCCTTTTTCTGACTACCTGGCTGGTAAGCCGGAGTCGCAATTTTCTCCATGGTTGGATGAGCAGCAGCGGCCGCACTATAGGTACGGTGCAGGACTTCCTGTTGTCCTATCTGGTGCAGTTCCTGATCTTTAGTGGAATGGTTCTGTTGGTGGCCCTAGTTCTGCGCCGGGCGCATCCAGGTGAACTGGGAATCAAGGGAACAAGCCGGAAAAACTGGCTTAAATACGGGCTGGCGGGAGGAGTCCTGGCTTTTACCTTCGCCTGGGCGGCTGGATTGGTAATTGAGCGGCTTCATCCCGACGTATCTCAGCAGGGCGTGGAAACGGTTTTGCGCAGTGTAGGGTCTCCGGGGCAATTCATTCTGCTGCTGCTAGTGGTGGCGGTGCTGGCGCCTTTGACCGAGGAGTTGTTTTACCGGGGCATGGTATATCCGGTATTTCGAGCATATATAGGTAAGACGTGGGGAATGGTGGCAGCCGGAAGTATTTTCGGATTGGTTCATATGGACCTGTGGCGGGCAATTCCCCTGGCAGTGGGAGGAATTTTTCTCTGCTATGTCTATGAAAAAACCGGCAGTATATTGGTCTGTACCTTAACTCACGGGATATGGAACGGAATACTGGCCCTGCTCATTTATCTCAGTATGGGATGACCGGTTAAAATATGGATGGCTATTGACAAAAGATGCCCCGCGAACTAAATAATATAATGGTGAGAGATTACAGAAAGGGGGTGTATTGATATGCCGCTATATGAATACAGATGTGAAAACTGTGGCACCTTTGACAAGATGCAAAAAGTGTCTGAACCCGCTCTGGAAAAGTGTCCCCAGTGCAGCGGAAAAGTTGAAAGATTGATAGGTCGCAATGTCGGCGTACAATTTAAGGGCCCCGGTTTTTATAAAACGGACAATTCCCTGGTTAAGGACCGGGTGCGCAGTCTCAACAAAGAAAGACAAAAAGACAACGAGTGCATACTCGACGGTGATGTGAAAAATTATGCAGCTCAGGCTGAAAGCACCACCAAAAAAGTTATTGAAGCCTAAAATACTGTTTTATATAGTATATATATTACCGGCTCATGTTTATCTAAAACCCCCTTTTATGGGGGTTTTTAAAATATGCCTCCTCTCGAAGGTATAACATTGATCCTTAGCGAAATAATGGCTAGGGAAAAAGGGAAGATGAGGTGGATTTTGGTGCTTTTGGCTATAACCTTTGATTTTTGGAATACCCTGTACAAAGGGCCGCCTGATGCCGCGGTATCCGGGCAAAGAGCCCTGGATGTACAGCAGACCCTGCTGGCTGAAGGGTTGGCCTTTGACCTGCAGTCACTATCGGATGCTTTCAAGAGTGCCTGGTGGGAGGCTTATTATTCACAAAGGGTATATGGAAGAGACCCCGGGCCAAGAGGACAGGTGGCTCATTTGATAAAAAAGCTGGGCATAAAACAGCTTCGCCATCCCGACGACCTGTATGATGCTTATACAGGAACCCTTATGAAGCTCCCTCCGGAAATAAACGACGGTGTCCCGGAAACCCTTAAAAACCTGGGCGAGCGGCTAAAATTGGCTGTGATATGTAATACCGGGGCAACGCCGGGAATATACCTGCGAAAGATCATGAAAAAGGACAAGCTTTTTGATTACTTCAGCTATCTGGTATTTTCTGACGAGGTGGTTTGCGCCAAGCCCGATCCGGGGATTTTTAAATTAACAGTCAAACAGCTGGGTTGTCAGCCGGAAAAGGCCATCCATATCGGAGACGATCCCATTACTGATATAATTGGAGCCAAGAAGGTTGGCATGAAAGCGGTATGGCTGGCGCCGGGAACTGAATGGCGGCTGCCTGAAGCCGATTATCATATTAAAAAGGTGCCGGAATTATTAAGTTTGGTATAGACGGGGTGAATAGAATGGATGTCAATAACGTAGTGGAAAAATTGGTGTGGGAACACCTGGATTCGGTAATGGCCCAGAAGCCTGATATGTGTCGATGCGCCCGGTGCCAGGCGGATGTGGTGGCCCTGGCTCTAAATCATCTCAAGCCGCGCTATGCGGTAAGCCCCATGGGGCATGCCATAACCCGGGCGGAGATTATGGATCAGGCCTTTTTAGTCAATGTTTTGGTGGCCATCGCCCAGGGGGTGGAGCAGGTTTATCAAAATCCGCGCCATGATGAGGCTCCCCCACAATGAAGCAGCTTACGATTTACACTGATGGAGCCTGTTCTGGGAATCCCGGACCCGGAGGCTGGGGGGCGGTTCTCCTTTACGGAGAGCACTGCAAGGAAATTTCCGGTGCGGAGCCGGAAACAACCAACCAGCGTATGGAATTGAAAGCGGTGATCGAAGGGCTCAAAGCGCTAAAGGTACGGGGCTGGGAGGTTCTGGTGCATACTGACAGCGCCTATCTGGTCAACGCCTTTGTCCAGGGTTGGTTGGATAAATGGCAACAAAACGGGTGGAAGAACAGCCGCAAAGAAGAAGTAGCCAACCAGGATCTATGGAAGGAATTATTGGAACTGGGCCTCTTGAACAAAATTAACTATATAAAAGTAAAGGGCCATGCCGGGGACACCTGGAATGAACGCTGTGATGTTCTAGCCCGGGAAGCTATTAAGAAAATGTCCAGCGAAGCCGGTCCTGATGAATAGAGAGTAGATAATGAGCAAAGTTGAACTGTACCAGGGCAACGAGAATGGAAAAGACAAAATGGGGGTTAAAATAACCGACCCCAGGGCCACACTGGATGATCTGCTGACCGCCTGGCAGCCCCTCTGCGACGACGAGAAGCTGCACAAGATGTTTGCTTCCGATTACCACTGCGCCTGCCGGGGGTGTCAGGTGAATTGCTGCAATACAGCTTACGTTATTCCCGACCTGATTGCCTTTCGCCGCATGTGCGCCCACCTCCATCTGGAGGAAAGCGAATTCGCCTCGAATTGTCTTGATCAACATAAGAGAAGCCTGGGATTTTTGCGCTTGTCACCCAACCCTTGCCTGTTTTTGCAGGACAACATCTGCACCGTATATCCCGGGCGGGCCCTGTTGTGCCGCTTTTACATCTGCTCCGACATCATGGGTGACACCGAGCAGTTGATCTATTCCATTACCTGGACCGGTATTGCTGCCGCTCAGGCCTATGCCCGGGAGAAGAACCTGATCCCGCTTCATCCCGGAGGCGGTTTCACCAGTCTGGATCTGATGCTTGTTCGAACCATCGAGGAATTCAGCAGCCACCCGGGCGTGGAATACTTTCGCCAGGCCCGGGAATACGCCGACATACCATTAAAGCCCTTCCTGCTATAGCATATATTACTGCAACGCGGGGACGGAGATTTTGTTGCATTCCATGTTAGTGGAATGCAACAAAATCTCCGTCCCCGCGTTGCAAAAACCAGTCACTTAAGCTACTGATACAGTTGGGTCCAGGTGGTGTTGGGGAAGTAGTGCTCGACGATCTGGCGGGCGTTGCTTCCTCCCTGAGCCATGGTGAAAGCCCCCCACTGTTCCATTCCACAGCCGTGTCCCCAGCCGTCGCCGGTAAATACGATATAGTTGCCTTCCGGTTTTACACTGGACAGGATCGTGGAATAGAGCTTGTCAAAACCAACCTTTTCACGCAAGTCGGATGCGGCAATACTGGCCTGGCCGGCGGATATGGTCAGGGCCCGCCCCGACGGTCCCATTTGGCTGATTTTAATGTCATCAAGGTTGCCTGCCTTTGAACCCATGATGGATTTTATTTCACTTTTAGGCACCTTTACAGTCCAATTTTTATACTTGGCCGGGGCATTGTTGATTCCATTGGTGGCCACCGGTACCAGGTAGCCGGCCTTATCAGCCAATTTGGGGAAGCCTTCCTGGATGCTGGCGGTTTTATCTTTGGAAAGGGAATGGAACAGGGCATAGACGAATTTGCCCTGATAGGTGAGGATCTGGCCCCGGGTTGCATCAACCGCGGCGGATATTGCGTCATTGACTTTCTTTTCATCATAGGCCTGGAATTCGGTATGACTGTCGCTGGCATCGGTCTTATGCTTGGAGCGGGTGCCGCCCTCATATTCCATCAGGGCCAGGGTCATAGTGCGGGCCACAATGGCCTGGGCCTTCAGGGCTTCCGGCGGGTAATTTGGCCCGATTTCGGCAGCCACTACGCCTTTTATATAGGTTTCCAATTTAATCTGTTCGGTTTTGCCAGTGGCGGTTCGGTACAGGGTTATGGTTGGTTCACTTTTATATTTGGCAACTTCGGGCGATGGCTGCACCGGACCCGGCTGGGGTATATATTTCTTGGCCTGGTTGTTTTTACACGCTGTCATTGAAAAGGCCAGGGCTAGACTTAAGCCCAGGATGGTGATTATCTTAAACTTTTTGCCCATAACAAGGCTATCCTCCCTAAGGTACTCTGTTAACCCCAATTCTATATATTATCGTCGGTTAAATTTTCGCATTACTGCGTTGTCGTCACTCGCAATACGTCCAGTATTACTCGTTCCTTGACGCCCATGGACCGGTTAGTGCAGTAGCGCCGAGAGGCTAAAAGCTATTGAAGCCAGTACAGCAAAGATCCGTGACGCCCATTGACGGGCTAATGCGGCGGTGGCAGGACGCCAAGGAGCCGCCAAAAATTTACCTCGACGAGTAATATACAGAATTAGGGTTAACAGAGTACTAAATTTTGTCTTAGTCTTTCCTGGAATAGATATGTTATGTCTGGTAAACTCAGGATGCGTGAAGTTTGTTAGAGACCAAAACCATTAGCGGGAGGATGCTGTCTTGCACATCGTATTAGTTGAACCTGAAATACCGCAAAATGCTGGAAATATTGCCCGGACCTGCGCACTGACCAGGAGCACCCTGCATCTTATAAAACCCCTTGGTTTCTCTTTGGAAGACCGCTACTTGAAGCGGGCCGGGCTGGATTACTGGGATAAAGTTGAGGTAAAGGTATGGGAAAGCTTTGAACAATGGGTTCAGAACATGCCGGACGTAGAGCTATACCTGGCCACCACCCGCACCGATTGTTGCTACCATGAGAGAATGTATTCCATTAACAGCTGTTTTGTGTTTGGCAGCGAAAGCCGCGGGTTGCCGCGACAACTGCTGGAAAAATACCATGATCGGCTTATTAGAATTCCGATGCTTGATATAGGACGTTCACTCAATTTGAGCAATTCAGTGGCTATAATCACATATGAAGCCTTGCGCCAGAATAATTATCATAATTTGGCATAAATATCCTATAAATTTTATTTAAGATTCATCGATAATAAAAGAGGATTAAATTCCACGATATCTTTCCATGGGTGTACATTTAATATGAAAATGACATGTTAAAGTACACATGGTTAACTACAATGGTTGGTTAAATGCTTCCAGGGATAGATAAATCTATAACAGGACGGGAGTTTTTAAGGTGCGGATTTTGATTGCCGAAGATGAACCTATATCAAGAAAACTACTGCAAAATTCGCTGCTTGATTGGGGCTATGATGTAGTAGTGGCCAGGGACGGTCAGGAAGCGTTGACCATCTTGGAAGAGGATGGCAGGCCGAATTTAGCCGTTTTGGATTGGATGATGCCAGGAGCCGACGGTCCGGACATATGCCGCTGGCTGCGTTCCAGAGAAACCGCCAGTTATGTATATGTTATATTGCTAACTGGCCGCAATCAGGAGGGGGATCTGGTACGGGGGCTGGAGTCCGGAGCTGACGATTATATGTTAAAGCCATTTAATTCTGAAGAGTTAAAATACCGCCTGCGTATCGGACAGCGCATAATTGAACAAGAACAGAAGATTATACGGATGGCCAGTATTGACGATCTTACCGGTCTATTAAACAGAAGGAATTTCTGGGAACGCATGGAAGCGGAGATGAACAGATTACGCCGGGAAAAAGGTATGGTTGGATTTATTATCAGCGATATTGATCATTTCAAAAACGTGAATGACACATATGGCCATTCGGCAGGTGATCTGGTTCTTCAGCAGTTTGCGCAATGCCTGCAGGACAACTGCCGTATTTATGATTATGTTGGCCGTTACGGCGGCGATGAATTCATTATTGGGGTTCCCGGAGCCAGTTTGTTGGAGACCGTGGAGATCGCTGAGCGCATCCGCAACAGCATACAAAATACCAGCATCCCTATCCTGGGAAGTGAGGAAATAATTAAAATCACGGCCAGCTTTGGGGTTGATGCCATGAACCTGGGGAGCGAAAATGAGCAGCAAATGGAAGAACTGATCAACCACGCCGACGAAGCATTATATCTGGCCAAGGGTCAGGGCCGCAACCGTATCGGGATTTATTCCCCGGCCACCAGGCAGGAATGCTCATAAATACGAAAAAAGCCCGAATGGGCTTTTTTTTGATAAAATTTGTTTGCCGGGGCGCTTATTCAGCTGGTTGGGGCGCTTCAACCGGGCAAACGTCAGCACATAGCCCGCAATCGGTACATAATTCCGCATCGATCACATATTTATCCGCACCTTCGCTGATTGCTTCTACTGGGCACTCATCAGCGCAGACACCGCAGGCAGTGCATTCATCTGTGATTATGTAGCTCATTGGCCGTTACCCTCCTTGCTAGAAATGCATTAATAGCATTATAATGAACCACTTTTGCTTTGTCAATTTCGTGAAAAGTAGAGCAATTGGGCTTCTTTAAACCATTTAAAAGCCAATTTCCTAATTAAGAAAGAAAACTTTGTTGCCGATAAATACTATAATAATCTTAGGGATAAGCAGCGCTGGATTGGGGCGGTTTTTCCCAAAAAATATCGAAATGAGATTATTGAAATGAAATGCGTGATCCTGGCCAACGGTGAATATGGAGACGATTTGGAAATCTACCGCGATATAATAGACAAGGCCGACTGCATTCTCTGTGCCGACGGAGGAGCCAATTATGCTTACCAACTGAAGCTCGTACCGGACTGTATAATAGGCGATATGGATTCTATCGCCGGGGAAGTCAGGGACTATTTTAGCGGGTTGGAAGTGTCGATAAAGAAGTACCCCCGGCACAAAGATTTTACGGATACCCAGCTGGCCTTAAGTGAAGCGGAGGCCCGCGGCGCCGATGAGATAATCTTAATCGGCTCCCTGGGCAAGAGGCTTGATCATACCCTGGGCAACCTTTATTCCTGTATGGATTTGGCTGTTAATGGAATAAAGGTATCCCACCGTACTCCTGAAATGCAGGTCCATTTGATTACCACTGAACTGCGGCTTACAGGCAGCCCGGGGGATTTGGTTTCCGTGCTGGTTTTAAGCGACCGGGCCACTGGGGTAAGCGAAAAAGGATTTGAATACCCGCTGCGAAATGCGGTTCTGATCAAAGGCAACCCCTATGCGGTATCCAATGTGATGGTGGGAACGGATGCGACTATCACGGTCGACGAAGGGGTCCTGGCCGTTTTTCATTACTACCGGCGGTGAAAGGCGTTAAGTAAAAATAAATATATCTTAAACGAGAGATATTTTACAATGGGGATAGTAAACTAGAGGTCTTTGGAGGAGTAAACGTTGGATCTGAGCAGCCTTTCCGGCATTATAACCAGCCCCTGGAACATCATCCGCAGTATTATCGATATTGCCATAGTGGCCTATCTTTTCTACCGGATATTGGGTCTAATTAAAGGAACGCGAGCCGAGCAGCTCTTGAAGGGGCTGATTACCCTGCTGGTGTTTTCCATTCTGGCCAGTTTTTTCAACCTGGAGATGGTCAACTGGTTGATGGACAAATTATGGATCGTCTTTGCGGTAACCATTCCAATCGTTTTCCAGCCCGAGCTGCGCCGCTTTTTAGAACAATTGGGCCGGGGCAAGATATTCAGGCGGAATCAGAACCCCTTGCAGCTGGAGCATGAACACATGATTAGAGAAATAGCTGACGCAGCGGCAGCCATGGCGCGCAGTAAGACCGGCGCCCTGATCATCCTGACCCGGGAGACCGGAATCAATGAGTATTTGGAGAGCGGCACGGCCATGGACGCGGTTTTATCCGCCGGCCTGCTGGTAAACCTGTTTGTGCCGGACACGCCCCTGCATGACGGGGCGGTAGTGATATCCCACAACCGAATCGATCGGGCTGCTTGTTTCCTGCCCTTGAGCGACAACCTGAAACTGGACCGGGAACTGGGCACCCGCCACCGGGCTGGGATAGGAATTACCGAGGTGTCAGATGCCCTGGCGATTATCGTCTCGGAAGAAACCGGCACCATTTCACTGGCCCAGGATGGGCAGATCAAGCGTTCATTGACTCCGGAGTACCTGATGGAGCTATTGGATAAAGAGTTGAGCTACCCTGACTCGTGGAGTCAAAGCTGGCGAAGGAGGTGGTCCAATGAATCAGACGTCCCCCCGGAAGGAAAAGAAAATCGGGCTTAAAATAATTTCTGTAATATTGGCGGTACTGCTCTGGTTCTACGTGATCAACAAGGCGCCGGCCACCGGTCAGTCCAACAGTGTACAGGTGGAGCTCAAGCAGATTCACCTGGCCGAAGGGCTTTCCTACAACGGTCCTACCAAGGTTGCGGTCCGGGTCTGGGGCGCTTCTCCGGACAAGGAAAGCATAGTGGCCTATGTAGATCTGGCCAACCTGGGTCCGGGCACCTCAGAGGTTCCGGTCAGCGTGGAGCCGATCAAGGGAGCCCTGCTCACCATGGTAGAGCCCAAGCAGGTAAAGGTTGAACTGTACCAGGTAAACCAGCACGTTTTCGGCATAAACTCGGAGGTGAGCAAGAACCCTCCCACTGGCTATCAATTGATGAATTTGGCCATCATTCCTGAAAAGTGCGTTATCAAAGGGCAGGAAAGCGACGTGGGGCGGGTATCCCGGGTGGTATGCTCGGTCGATTTGAGCTCTGTTAAAGAAACTGCCTCACTAAAAGGAATTTTGGTAGCCCGGGACAGCAAGGGCAATCAGGTTCAAGGAATTACTATAATACCCGAGTCGGTTAGCGTATATGCCATAGTAGCGCAGAAAGAAGCCAGCAAAAAGGTTCCGGTCAAGGTGACCATAGGCACAGCTCCAGCCAGTCCCTTCCTGGCCGGTAAAATTCTGGTGGTTCCTGAAACGGTGACGGTCTATGGACCGGAGGC
>JBDKUE010000037.1:0-6702 GCA_039679855.1 Syntrophomonas sp. | reverse complement strand
CTAGTATAAGCGGGCCTTTCGGCAAAATGGGTGGTACCGCGGGAGTGTTAAGCTTCTCGTCCCATATGGATGAGGGGCTTTTTATATTAAGAAGGGTTTGATCCCGTATTCTAAGTGAGCTGGCTTGGTGCAATCAGGGTGGTACCGCGGGATGTCTATGACCTCTCGTCCCTACAGGGACGGGAGTTTTTATTTTTTAGGAGGTGTAAACTATGAAAGCTTTACAGGCCCTTCAAAGCAAAGAAATGCTGGTTACAAGGAGAAATCAATCGGAAGATACCCGGATCGAAGTAGGTTCCTATGTATTGGGTTCTGAGCAGGTTATAGTTGTTGCCGGCCCCTGCGCCGTTGAAAGTGAAGATATTTTAAGGGAAACTGCTTTTAAAGTTAGGGCTGCCGGAGCCATGATGTTAAGAGGGGGAGCCTTCAAGCCCAGAACATCTCCATACAGCTTCCAGGGCCTGGGCGAAAAGGGGCTTAAGATTCTGGCCCGGGTGGGAGAGGAAATGAACATGCCGGTGGTCAGCGAGCTGATGGACAGCGAAGATATTGACCTCCTGGTAGAGCATGTTGATATAGTGCAGATCGGTGCCCGCAATATGCAGAACTTTTCCCTGCTGCGCAAATTGGGCCGAATCGGCAAACCGGTGATTTTAAAACGGGGCATGGCGGCAACTATCGAAGAATGGTTGATGGCCGCCGAATATGTACTGGCAGCCGGCAATCCCGACGTGATCTTGTGCGAACGGGGAGTTAGATCCAGTGAACCGTGGACCCGCAACACTCTGGACCTTTCTGCGGTGGCCCTGGTTAAAAGCCTTTCCCACCTGCCGGTAATGGTCGATCCCAGCCACGGGACCGGGGTGCGGGGGCTGGTGGCTCCTATGGCCAGAGCGGCGGTGGCAGCTGGAGCGGACTCTCTGATGATCGAAGTTCATCCCTGTCCGGAAAAGGCGCTTTCCGATGGAGAACAATCTCTGCTTCCGGCCGAGTTCAGCCAGATGATGCGCCAGATCGAAGCCCTGACCAGGGTTATGGGAAGGAGGATACGCTAGTGAGCTATGGCATTTTAGGCCCCCGGGGGACCTTCAGCGAAGAGGCGGCCATACTCTATTGGGGCGAGGGCGTTAAGCTGCAGGAAGCCGCCAATATACCACAGCTGTTTGGAATGGTCGAAAAAGGTGAAGTGGAAGGAGCCCTAGTCCCTATTGACAATTCCCGGGCTGGATCCATCGAACCAACCATGGAATGCCTGTCGCGGAACGATGTCCTGATAGCCGGGGAGATCAGTATTCCAGTGCAGCAGCACCTGCTTTCCTGTCACCGTTATGCCCTGGATGAAATAGAACTGCTTATTTCCCAACCGGCTGCCCTGGTTCAGTGCGAGGAATTCATAAACGAGCATCTTCCCCGGGTTAGGACCGAAATTGTGGCCAGCACCACCAGGGCTGCCCAGTTGTTAACTTCCGAAACCCGCAAGGCAGCTGCCATAGCCCATGAGCAAGCCGCCCGTCTTTATGGATTGGAAATACTATGCCCCGCTATATCAGGCAAGGATAATGTTACCCGCTTCATTCATATATGCGCTCCGGGACAGGTCGCCCGGGGGAAGAAATCGAGTTTGATCTTCACCCTTCCCGACCAGCCTGGCGCGTTATACCGGGCTCTGGCGGTTTTGGCCGAGCGCAGTATTAATATGAGCAAGATAGAGTCAAGACCCAGCCGCTATCAAAAGGGCCGCTACTGGTTCTATATTGAAGTAGCCACCTCTGGTAAAGAGGGCGAAATTAAAGAATTGCTGGGTGAATTGTGCCTTTATTGCAGCAATCTTAAATACCTGGGTTCCTATCCGGCGGTGCATAATTTAACCACCATTCAGTAACCGGGTGATTAGGAGGAAAACGCTTTGTCGATCAAGCTTAAACTGCATCCCGAAGAACTTTATGACAATATGCACGAACTGGTCCGCATGGCTTACCCGGGCCAAGAATTATTGCGTGGTGGTGATGATCAGGCAGATCTTGAGCTTTTACTGGAGCGCTCCATCAAGGAGAATACCGTTCATTTTCACGGCTCAATTAAAGGAACGGGAGTGGATGTAGATAGGGAGGTTAATTATCCCCAGATGGAGCCGGGGGAAGAAAACCGCCGCCAGTTGAGCCGTCTGACCAGGCGTTTTGTTTACGATCTACTGGCTGCCGTACAGGATAAGGAGCTTAATTCTTACGGCATCCTGACTGGCATGCGCCCGGTTAAACTTGTGCACCGTTTACTGGATCAGGGGCTTACCCCGGAAAAGGTTTTAGAAAGCCTGGGTACTGACTTTAGAGTGAACCTCGAAAAAGCCAGGCTGTTAACGGAAGTAGCATCCAATAATCGGCCGGTAGTAGATGCCAGTCGCTTGGAGCGTCGGGCCCTGGCCCTTTATGTGGGAATTCCTTTTTGCCCCAGCCGCTGTTATTACTGCTCTTTCCCGGGAGGAATTCTCAGGGACTACGAACAGGATATCAAACCGTTTTTAGAAGCTTTGTATTGTGAAGTGAAGCATATAGCAGAGGTATTAGAAGACCTGGGTTTTTGGATACAGTCCATATACCTGGGTGGAGGCACCCCTACCGTGCTTTCTTACGGTGATCTGGCCGATTTATTCGAGTTATTGCACCGGCATTTTATCGGCTCCGGAACCGAAGAAATCACGGTTGAGGCGGGCAGACCCGACACTCTTACACCCGAAAAGATGGTTTTGTTTAAGCAGGCGGGTGTTGGGCGGGTATGCATCAATCCTCAGACCATGAATGAAACTACCCTGCATGCAATTGGTAGAAATCACGATTTGAAAGGAGTGGTGCAATCACTGGAATGGGCCCGCCAGGCGGGCATTAAAACAATAAATATGGATCTCATAGTAGGCCTTCCCGGGGAAGGCCTTGAGGAAAATCGACACACAGCAGAAGAGATTCTAAGGCTCAAACCAGAAAACCTGACCGTCCATACTCTGGCGGTCAAAAGAGGATCAACCTTGGCCCGGATGGAAGGTGTATCCGGGCTGGGGGAAAAGGAAGCGGAGGTGCATAGAGCCGTCGATCTAATGGCCGAATTGTTTAGAAATGCCGGATATCAGCCCTACTATCTCTACCGACAAAAGTATATAAAAGCCAGTCTGGAGAACATTGGCTATTCTCTGCCGGGATTTTTTAGCGTCTATAATATAAGGATCATGGAAGAATGTCAGACTTTGCTTGGACTTGGCGGCGGGGCGGGAAGTAAATTTTTCAATTGGAATGATGGAAGTCTGACCTCTTTTTATAATCCCAAAAACCCGTCCAGCTACTGCGCTTCAATTGAGCGTCTGATCGCCGCCAAAGTTGACAAGCTTAGGGCCTTACATTAGAATTATCCAAGGAATAACTTGGTTTGGGAGGCGTGGTAATGGAACTCAAAGCCCCCCGTGGCACCTACGACATTCTTCCCGCTGAGGCCCAGAAATGGCAGTACATAGAGCAGATCATGCGGCAGACGGCTGCCTCTTTTGGTTTTCAGGAGATAAGAACCCCGATTTTCGAGCATACCGAGCTTTTTCAGAGGGGTGTAGGCGAGACAACTGACATCGTCACCAAGGAGATGTACTCCTTCAATGATAAATCCCGGCGCAGCCTGACCCTGCGTCCGGAGGGAACAGCTTCCTGCGCCCGTAGCTTGATTGAACATCGCCTGTACGGAGGAGTAATGCCCGTCAAGTGGTATTACCAGGGGCCCATGTTTCGATATGACCGGCCCCAGGCCGGAAGGTACAGGCAGTTTCACCAGTTCGGAGTCGAGGTGTTTGGCAGTTCTGATCCTATGCTGGATGCTGAAGTTATCATATTGATGCTGGAAATTTTGGGCCGGCTGGGACTGAGCGAGTATGAACTGCACCTTAACTCGGTAGGCTGCTCAACCTGCCGCCAGGTTTACCGGGAGAAGCTTATCGCCCACCTGGCTCCTCAGGTGAACAGCCTCTGTAAAGACTGCCAGAAACGATATGAACAAAATCCCCTTCGGGTTTTAGACTGCAAGGAAGCCGGATGCCAGGAGGCTACCATCGGGTTCCCCCTAATAATTGACAGTCTGTGCCCGGAATGCAGTGAACATTACCGGAGCGTAAAAAAGGCTCTTTCATCTGCCGGGGTTGATTATTTGCACGATGATCGGCTGGTGCGGGGGTTAGACTACTACACCAAAACCGCTTTTGAAGTCCATATACCAGGAATCGGAGCCCAGAGCGCCATTGGCGGGGGAGGGCGCTACGACGGTCTGGTAAAGGAATGCGGCGGACCTGAGATACCGGGAATCGGTTTTGCGCTGGGAATAGAACGTATGCTGCTGACCCTGGAGCAGAAAAACCGCCTGCCGGCTCCAGCTGCTGCCTGCGATGTTTTCGTGGTTGTCATGGACTCGGCTTATGCTGACAGCGCTTTTGACTTATTGCTTGAGCTACGTCAGGCAGGTTTTCGGGCTGACAAGGATTACAACCGGCGCAGCCCCAAGGCCCAGATGAAGCATGCCGATCGGATGGGTGCCAGTCTGGTACTTTTCATCGGCGAGGAAGAGGTTGCAAAACAAACCGTTACTGTTCGAAATATGAAAGACAGCCGGCAGGCAAGCGTGAGCCGGGCTGAAATATTAGAAAATATTACATCATTATTGGCCATTGATTAGGAGGAACGAAGCCAGATGAAGAGAACGCACAGCGCCACAGAAATTAGCACCGGGTTGATAGGGCAGGAAGTGGTCTTAAACGGTTGGGTCAACACCCGCCGCGATCATGGCGGTCTGATATTTATAGACCTGCGCGACCGGTCAGGTTTGGTCCAGGTTGTTTTCAGTCCGGATGTCGACACCGATGCTTTTCACCTGGCCGAGCAGGTGCGCAGTGAATACGTGGTGGCAGTGCGCGGCGCCGTCCGTGAGCGCCCCGAAGGGACTGAAAACGCCAGCCTGGTGACAGGAAAAGTAGAAGTCTATGCCAGTGAGCTGCTTGTATTTAACCGGGCCAAGACGCCTCCTTTCTATATTGAAGATGGTATTGACGTTGATGAAGTCCTGCGTTTGAAGTATCGTTATCTTGATTTGCGCCGATCGGAAATGAAAAACAATATAATGATGCGCCACCGGGTGGTTCAAAAAATGAGGAGTTATCTTGATGAACGGGGTTTTTTAGAAATCGAGACGCCTATATTGACCAACAGCACTCCGGAAGGAGCCCGGGACTATCTGGTGCCTAGCCGCATTCATCCCGGCCAGTTTTATGCTCTGCCCCAATCTCCTCAGACCTTCAAGCAGATCTTAATGGTTGCAGGCATGGAGAAGTACTTCCAGATTGCGCGCTGTTTTCGAGACGAAGACTTAAGAGCTGATCGGCAGCCGGAATTTACCCAGTTGGACATGGAGATGTCCTTCGTAGACGAGGAAGACATTTTCGCCCTGGTCGAACAGATGATAGCGGAAATCTTCCAGGCGGCCGGACAGCAGGAAATAGTATGGCCTTTTCCCCGCCTGACCTATGCGGAAGCGATGGCCAAATACGGCAGTGATAAACCGGACTTACGGTTTGATTTGCCGATAATCGATTTGACCCAAGTATTACGCGATGTGGAATTTAAGGTCTTCGCCTCGGCCATTGCCGGCGGTGGAGTGGTCAGAGCCATCAATGCCAAAGGCTGTGCATCATTTACCAGAAGAGAAATAGACGACCTTGGTAAGATGGCGGTTGAAAATGGGGCCAAAGGAATGGCCTGGATTATCGTCGGGGATAATGAACTGCGTTCGCCGATCACCAAATTTTTGACCGGGGAGCAGGTTGACGGACTGCTGGCTGCCCTTGATGCCAAACCCGGTGATCTTTTGTTGTTTGGCGCGGATTCAGCATCG
The DNA here is from genome assembly GCA_039679855.1 of Syntrophomonas sp. Taxonomy (GTDB): domain Bacteria; phylum Bacillota; class Syntrophomonadia; order Syntrophomonadales; family Syntrophomonadaceae; genus UBA5314. The sequence goes on along the minus strand of JBDKUE010000037.1, from coordinate 792 downwards.
GTGGTGGCCAGGGTTCTGGGCTTTTTGCGGCTGGAATTAGCCCGTCGGCTTGACTTGATTAAGCCCGAGCAGCTGAAATTCTGCTGGGTGGTTGACTTTCCCCTGCTGGAGTACGATGAAGAAGAACAACGCTATGTAGCGGTTCACCACATGTTTACCGCACCGCGTCAGGAGGATATTGCACTTTTAGACGAGAACCCCGGTTTGGTAAAGGCTCGTGCCTATGATATGGTGTTAAATGGAACCGAGATAGGCGGCGGCAGCATACGTATATATCAGCGGGAAGTCCAGGAGAAAATGTTCTCAACCATAGGCATGAGCAGCGAGGAAAGCAAGGAACGTTTTGGCTACATGTTAGAGGCATTTGATTATGGAACCCCTCCCCATGGCGGTATTGCCTTTGGAATTGACCGACTCATAATGATAATGGCCAATCGCCAGAGTATCAGGGATGTCATCGCCTTTCCCAAGACGCAGAGCGCTGCCTGCCCTATGACTGGAGCTCCTTCCGATGTGAAGACCAAGCAGTTGCGTGAACTCTCCATAAAGATACGCGAAAAGTAAAAAATGGCTTGGCTTTGGAGGATTAATCCAAGCGCTCAGGCTTGAAGATGCCCGGTTTTTATGGTATTATTTTAGCGAGCCTAAGAGAATTAAGAATGAATCCCTGCTGTGTGCGTGAAATGTCGACAAGTTATTTCCAACACCGATTATAGGGGAGCTTATCTCCGTATGTAGACTGTAAGCCCATAGAGTGGGACACGATAAGCATACGGGAGAGCACCCACCTGA
>JBDKUE010000161.1:0-19223 GCA_039679855.1 Syntrophomonas sp. | reverse complement strand
GCCCTCGGTTTAAAAAGGAGGAAATTGATGAAAAGACTATCTAAATACTTTTTAAACGGCCTCATCTTTATTGTGCCGTCCGCCCTGACCATTTACATTATATATCTTCTATTTGTCACCATCGACAATCTGCTGAAAATCCCGTTGCCAGGAGTCGGGGTTATCCCTGGAGTCGGCTTTGTCACCACTTTAATCCTAATAACCCTGGTCGGTCTGCTGGTTTCCAACTTTCTTACCCGAAAACTGCTGTTCTGGTTTGACAACGTTATGGAAAGGCTTCCGCTGGTAAAGCTCATATACTCGTCGATAAAGGACCTGGTTAACGCTTTCCTGGGCGACAAAAAAACCCTGAGCCGGCCGGTCATGGTAAAACTGAGCAAAGATACCGAAGCCCATGCCTTGGGGTTCATTACCTGTGATTCTCTAAAAAATTTTGGCCTGGAAGAATTCATAGCGGTTTACCTTCCCCAGTCCTATAATTTCGCCGGCAACCTGCTGGTCTTTCCCCGTGAGCAGGTTACTCCTTTAGACGTAAACAGCTCCGACTTGATGACTTTTATCGTTTCGGGCGGAGTGGCGGCAGGCGAATCCGGGGGAGGGGCTTCGGATTTGGCGTTGCACTCCTGATATGAGTAGTCTGCAACACCTAAAACTTTGTTTCCCACGGGCCAAATTTCCGCAGGGCTTCGTTGTCGTCAATCGCAATACGTCCAGTATTACTCACTTGACGCCCATTGACGGGCTAATACGGTGGTGCCAGGACGGCAAGGAGCCGTGAGACGCCCACTGACGGGCTAATATGGTGGTGCCAGGGCGGCAAGGAGCCGTGAGACGCCCACGGACGGGCTAATACGGCGGTGGCATGATGCCAAGGAGCCGCTGCCCGCCTCTCCCTGCAAAAATTTATCTGCGGATAAACTAAACTTTTAGGTGTTGTAGACTACTAAAGGGAGGTTGACGGTATGGATCCAGAAACCGATCAGAGGATCATCCACTTCTTCAATAACCTGGACCGCAGCTTTTTTTTAGATAATGAAAACCGAGAGCTTGCTCACCAGGACCGGGCTCTACCCATCGGCTACGGCCAGACCATCTCCCAGCCCTCGCTGGTCCTTTCTATGACCCTGCAGCTCGATTTAAACGACCAGTGCCGGGTATTGGAAATAGGAACCGGTACCGGTTATCAAACCGCACTCCTGGCGGAATTTTCCGGTGAGGTTTATACTGTGGAAAGGATTGCGCAGCTATCCTTGAAGGCCCAAAAGAGAATTGAACAGATGGCTTATGATAACGTCCACTTCTTAACCGGGGATGGCAGTCAGGGGTGGCCCGAGCACCAGCCCTACAACCGGATCATTGTAACCGCTGCTGCCGGCAGACTGCCCGGTCCGCTAATCGAACAGCTGGCCTGCGGCGGTAAGATGGTGATCCCAGTGGGTCCACCCGGCAGCCAGGAACTTTTGCTAATTGAAAAGCGCGAGGACAATACCGTTTCCTGCCGCTCCATTGGCCTGGTTTCTTTTGTTGAGTTCCGGGGCAGCTATGGCTGGAATACCTCAGATGAATAGTTAACCTTAGGGAGAGGAGGTAAGCACTTGCCGAAGGAAATAACCCACTGGATAATTGCCGACCGAATACACCAACAGATGGAGGACTGCCCCTTAAAAACATGCCTTTCCGAAAACATATATATGTATTATATTGGAGCGATTGCCCTGGATACCCCGTATTACCTAACCGGGAGTTATCATAACTTCTTTCAGGCTCTAGCCTCCCGTCTTCACGGAATAAAAGGGGAGAACACCTATGACCCGATATATATGCTGGTTAAATCCTATCCCGACACTATTCCTCGGCCGGTATGGGCATTTCTGTGCGGGGTGATCACGCATATTATGATAGACAGCTCCTTCCACCCCCTGGTTTATTACCTGACCGGAGACTATAATGATCCAGAACCGGTCAAAAGGCTAGGTGCGGTTGTTAACCATCGCCGATGGGAGTCAGGACTGGATATTCACATGAGCGACAACTTCTACATTCAAGATCCAGGCTGGTTAAAAAGAACCTTGCACAGCACCAGAATAAATGAGGATGAGCTTTTAGACTGCTTCTGCATGCTCTATTTTATGAACACCCAGGCCTGCCGCCCGCAGGTAAAAAAGGCTTTGACCTTGCATGCCGCCTGGATGAGCAACGCCGCTAATCGCCTGCTTTATTTTCTGTATAAATTGGCCAACCCGTTTAGCCAAGGCCGTCTTAAGCCGATTCTGGCCTCTTTTTATCCGACCTCCATCAACCGGGAATACTATCAACAGGAATTTATATATCATCATGCCGGTTGGAAGGAGCAGCAAAGAGAAAGCATCATGGGAATCGAGAATAGAGCTATTTCCTCCAGCTTGGATTTGCTTATGGTCTGGAGAAACCTTCCCGACTCCCAAGAGCTCACCATGCTTTTAAAAGGCCTCCGGGGACCCTCACTGGAGACCGGAATATAAGCGCGCTACACGATTACTGGTATGCTGTTAAGCTTAATTTAAAATTAAACAAAAAAATAAGGCCCCCGCCTGCAAGTGGTCGTTGGGGAGCCTTGAGCCATCATCCACTTTTGGTTTTAACCTGCTTTCTTTTTTTCCTCGGAAATCAGGTATTTCAGATCACGGGCTTTTTCCTTTAAGGCCGGTGTTGCCTGCCGGTCGTTTAACAAAATGCCCAGCCACATCAGGCATTCCTTCTCCTCATCAATGCGGTTATTGAGATCGGCCAACATATAAACCAGAGCGCTTTCATTCATACCTGCCACCGGGAAGTTGCCTTTTTCGTAGAGAACCTTGAATGCAGCAACCGCTTTGCCCAGGCAGCGTTTTTCAAGTTCCGAATTGCCTTTGAGGCGATGCAGCCAGGCCATTTTAAGCAATAACATGCTTATTTCGTTTTCTTTGGCGTTGCGTATCTCCGAACAATAGAGCGCTATTTTATATCGATCCAGAGCCATCTCCAAGGGCATTATGGAAGGGTATTCGCGGTATTGCCAGTGGGACGAAACCTTTTGATGGATCAAATCCTGTTCCGAACTCTTTAAATCATTTAAGAATGTAGACTCCAGGGACGCATATCCACAGTGGTTGCACACCCAGACGTCATAAAAGAGAGGATTAATGTATTTGTAATACGGAAGTGAGTCGCTATCTCTGCGTATTAAGCGAAGCCCTGAGCGCTTAACCACCCGAACCTTAAACTTCTTCTCGCACAACGGGCAGACAACTTCCTTATCGTATAAAAAATCCGCTTCTGTAAAAGCATTGTCTTCGCTCTGGTTCATATTCCGCTCCTTTCTCCCCGCCGCTATACTATGTTATTATTTGGCACCCAATACAATGTTTAATAGGAGTATACTACTATTTTGTAGTCACGTCTAGCCTTTTCGGCCTAATTTTTGTCTTTTTCCGTTACAATTTAGGCCATTATGGTTAGTCATCCCGGATAGGGTCAGGTCTAAGCTGTTTTTGAGAATAGATTTTATAAACCCGATGAAATTCAGTTTTAATCCCAAATTGTCAGCCCAATTCAGATGCAAAATGTTCGGAGGTGCAAAATAAACCTTTAAGGTGACAGCCTATAGAATTGATTTTAAGCCTGTACTAAAATAAGTAAAAACGATGTTTTTCATCTGAAAGAGGGCAATTGTGTCTGAGAAGATCCTTCCCATAGTAGTAGCGTGTATAACCAGCGAGGACCATATCCTTTTGCTGCGCCGTTTCAAAGAACCGTTCAAAGATCAGTGGAGCCTGCCCGGTGGTAAAATCGAGTTCGGGGAATTAATAGACCGGGCCGCCTTACGGGAAATCAAGGAAGAGACCGGGCTGTTCCTGGAACGGGTCGACTATTTGGGAATGGTTTGCGAACTGGTGCTGCCCGCCCTTGATGAGCCGCCTCTCTACCAGCACCTGGTCTTGGTGTTTAAGGCAGAAAGCACCTGCATGCCTGAACGGCCATCTTCAGAGGGGAAACTGCGCTGGTTCAGGCTGGATGAGCTGCCGGCTCTCGGTTCGTCGCTGGTCGCTACCGATGATATGATAATAAACAAAATGCTGCTGGCCGGGCGGAAGGGACCTTTCAATTCCACCGTGGTCTATGACCGTCAGACATACCGATGCCTGGAATTCGTCAATCTGGGATAAGCAGCCCGCCCCAATGTCAATCCTCCCGACCGTAATTTTTTCTGCCCCTATCTTGACACAACCCTGTCCCAAACATATAATTAATATTTGGGTGCAATTTTCAAATAAGCATTGTAATCCACCGGCATTGCACAGGTAGTGCCGTTATTTTTTGCCTTGAGGGGAGCAGAAGTATCACTATGTTACAGAATTTGAGAAACATTGGAATAATAGCTCATATAGACGCTGGGAAAACCACCACTACCGAGCGCATCCTGTACTATACCGGGCTTACCCATAAAATAGGGGAAACCCACGATGGGGAGAGCGTAATGGATTACCTGCCCTATGAAAAGGAGCGGGGCATTACCGTCACTTCCGCGGCAACCCGTTGTTTTTGGAACGACTGCCGCATCAATATTATTGATACTCCCGGCCATGTAGATTTCACTGCTGAAGTTGAACGGAGCCTTAGAATACTTGACGGAGCCGTGGTCATATTCTGCGGACGCGGGGGAGTTGAGCCTCAGTCGGAAACGGTATGGAGGCAGGCCGATAAGTATGAAGTTCCACGCATTGCTTATATTAATAAAATGGATGCCGTGGGAGCCGATTTCTTTCAAGTTGTGGACCAGATCCGGGTTCGCCTGGGAGCCCATCCCCTGGTTGTAAACCTTCCGGTATTTGATAGTGACACCTTTACCGGTATCGTTGACCTGGTCAAAATGAAGTGTTATGCCTTTACCGGGACTATGGGCGACGAGATAGTTGAGGGGCCTATCCCGGCCGCTTATCTTGAGACAGCCGAACACTGGCGTAAACTTATGGTCGAAAATTTGGCTGAAACCGATGAAGAACTTTTGGAAAGCTATTTCGCAGGTGGCGATCTTGACCCGGCTGAGCTTAGCAGGGTTATACGGGAAAACACTGTCAAGGGGCATATAGTCCCGGTCATATGTGGAAGTTCTTATCGCAATATGGGAGTTCAGCCCTTGCTCGACGCCATCGTTGACTTTTTGCCGTCACCACTGGACATCAGACCCGCTACAGGGATCTGCCAGGAAAGCGGAACCCAGATAGAAATGGTTCCAGAGCCCGACGAGGAATTCTGTGCCCTGATTTTTAAGATAGTAAGCGATCGGCATGTTGGCAAGCTGGCTTTTGCCAGGGTCTACTCGGGCCGCATTCACACGGGCTGCTATATATACAACAGCAGCAAACAGAAAAAGGAGCGGGTGGGGCGCCTGGTAATGATGCACGCCAACCACCGGGAAGAAGTTGACGAAGTGCAGGCCGGGGACATTGCAGCGATTATCGGCCTTAAAGATGTTTCCACCGGCGACACGCTGTGCCGGGAAGGCCAGGATATACTTTTAGAGTCCATAGAGTTTCCGGAGCCGGTTATTCAAATGGCTATTGAACCGAAATCACAGTCCGATCAGAATAAGATATCAGAGGCCCTGGCTCGAATCACCGCCGAGGACCCGACCTTCAAACTGAGCTACAACAAAGAAACCGGGCAGACCCTCATTTCGGGAATGGGCGAGCTGCATCTGGAAATTGTGGCCGAGCGTTTATCCCGGGAATTCAGAGTGGAATTCAACGTGGGCCAGCCCGAAGTTGCTTACAAGGAAACGGTCAGCCGGGCGGCTGAACATACCACCCGCTACGTCAAACAGACTGGCGGCAGGGGGCAGTTTGCCCATGTAGTACTGCGCCTGGAACCCGGCGAAGGCTTTGAGTTTGTAAACCGGATCAGCCAGGGAGCCATTCCCAGGGAATATATACCGGCGGTTGAAGCGGGAATCAAGCAGGCTCTGGAAGAGGGCATCCTGGGCGGTTATCCGGTAGTAGACGTACGTGCCATTTTACTGGACGGCTCATTTCACGAAGTGGACTCTTCCGAACTGGCTTTCAGAAACGCCGGTCTGATGGCGGCGCGCGAGTGCTTGAAAAAGGCGTCTCCCCGAATGCTAGAACCGGTTATGCGCCTGGAGATTACTTCACCCGAGGAATACACCGGCAGCATTATAAGTAATATAAGCAACCGCCGCGGACGGCTGCAGTCACTGGAGATGATTAACAATACCCAGGTGATCAAGGGCTGCGTACCGCTGGCCGAAATGTTCGGCTATTCGACTGTGCTGCGCTCCCTCACCCAGGGCCGGGCCGGATTTTCCATGGAGATATCCCACTACGACGACTCCTCCATGGCTTCTTGAGAGCAGATATTGACAAGATGATTTAGGATAAAAACCTGACGCCGGTTTTTTGCGTCAGGTTTTTTATATTTTTTAGGCGCAGAATAACGCTACAATTCTTATTATTAATGAATTAATATTTGCATTATATATAATTAATTTCTGCATCCATCCGCCTCATTCTAAGTCCAAATATTGTTGTATAATGGTTCAAAGACTAATCAACGGAAAGAAGTGATATTCATTTCCTGGTTTGTTTATGTCTTACAGTGCCGGGGAGACACTCTTTACACCGGCGTAACCAACGACCTCGACCGGCGTCTGGCCGAGCACCGGCAGGGCAAGGGAGCCAAATACACCCGGGGCCGGACTCCTATAGAGCTCCTGGGAGCTTTAGAGGTGGACAACCGTTCCCTGGCCCAGGCCGAGGAACACCGCATAAAGAATATGAAGCGACCGGATAAACTAAAGGAGATAGCATCCTGGCCCTGTCACCCGGAAAAACTACCGGCTATAGATGTTTAAAAACTGAGCTTTTGTCATATTCAGAAATAAAAATAGAACTATAGGTCCATTGTATAGTGAAAGGAATCTCTCTAGCATATAATCAAACCCCAGTTTTTTCTATATATTCCGCCATAATCTATTGTTTGGAGGTAGACGGATGAAAGTCATAACCAGGCGTATGCCGGGACAAGCCTTAAGCTTTTTGTTGATTTTGCTCCTGGCCGGTTGGATTTTTCCGGCAGTAAGCAGTCCGGTAGCAGCTGAAGGGAACATCTATTACGTCGCCAAAAACGGCAGCGATGACAACCCGGGCACCGAGGAGAGCCCCTGGCAGACCATTCAGAAAGCTGCTGCCTCTCTGGAACCCGGTGACACCGTCTACATTAGGGGTGGCACTTATTCAGAACATGTAATTATACACAAATCCGGATCCCCGGGTAAATTTATAAAGTATTACGCTTACCCGGGTGAGTCAGTAGTCATTGATGGTTCCGGTATCGACTGGGGTTATGATTGGGAGGCCCTGGTGGCTTTAAGCGGCCAGAGCTATATCTGGCTTTCAGGACTGAAGGTAATCAATTCCAGGTGGTTTGGCATTGGGGATTGTCCTGATGGGAAAGGCTGCGATAATATTGTCGTGGAAAATTGTTCAACCTACAATACCAGGTCCTCCGGCATTGCTTTTGGCAACTCCAGCTACCTCACTATTGACGGAAACAGCGTTGCCAGGGCCTGCAGCTCCCCTTCCCAGGAAGCCATCTCCATGTCGAACGTAGATCACTTCTGTATTAGATACAATTCAGTTACCGACAGCGCCCGGGAGGGCATTGATGCCAAACAAGGCTGCACCAACGGAAAGATTTATAACAACAAAGTACGAAACTGCGGCAATGGCGATATGGTTGCCCGACCAGGCATCTATATTGATGCCTTCAGTAAACAAGTGTATAATATCGAGGTTTTCAACAACGAGGTTGCGGGCTGCCCCCAGGGAATATGCGTGGCGGCGGAAATGGGCGGCGTATTAAAGGATGTAAACATACACCACAATGTCATTTCCGACTGCCTGTGGGGTTTGAGTATGGGCGATTGGGAGTATGGCTATAGCCATGATATGGAGAATATTTACTTTACCTACAATACGGTTTACAACGCAGAAGACGGCGGCATCCGCCTGCAAAACAATTGGGCCCGCAATGTGATTGTAGCAAATAATACTTTCGACTGCCTCAATCCAATCGCATACATAAGCGTTGACCGTGACGAATTAACCGTTGAAAACAACCAGACGAGATAAGGCAGATGGGTATTGTAAAAAAACAGTTCGGCATCGGGCTGCTGCTTATGCTCACCCTGGTTTCGATACCGGCCTGCACTCGGCCGGTGCCAGACTCAAATCAAGTATTTTACGTAGCTAAAAATGGCAGCGATAACAATCCCGGAACTTTGGAAAAGCCCTGGTTAACCATAGGCAAGGCCACCTCCAGCCTTGGCCCGGGAGACACGGTCTACATCCGCGAAGGCACCTATGCGGAACGCGTTGGCCTGCGCAGTTCAGGAACACCCGACCGGTATATCACCTACAGCGCCTATCCCGGGGAAAGGGTAACTATCGACGGTTCCGGGATCGATTGGGGATATGACTGGGACAGCCTGGTGGCTTTGAGCAGTCAGAGCTATATTCGGATAGTTGACCTTAAGGTGGTTAATTCACGGTGGTTTGGCATAGGCGATTCTCCCGACGGAAACGGTTGCCGCAATGTCGTAATCAGCAACTGCACCACCTCTAATACAAGGTCCTCGGGCATATTCTTTGCCTTCGCCAGCGGTTTAACAATAGAGAATAACAACGTCTCCCAGGCCTGCACTTCGCCATCCCAGGAGGCCATATCCCTGTGCCGGGTCGACAATTTTACCGTAAGGAACAACACGGTAAGCGATTTTGCCAGGGAAGGTATAGACATTAAAGATGGCTGCAGCAACGGTAGTGTCTCCGGCAATGAAGTCCGTCAGGGCGGACGGGGTGATTCGGTGGGCCGTCCCGGGATATACATCGACGCTTCCAGCCAGCACCAGTACAATATTGAAGTTTATGGCAACCGGGTATCCAATTGTCCGACCGCTATCTGCGTGGCCAGTGAAGCAGGCGGATTCCTGGAACATGTCAACATCCATGACAACACGGTCACTGACTGTGGCTGGGGTTTGGCCATAGGGGACTGGAATGCCGGCTTTACCCATGAAATGAATGACATATCCTTTATAAACAACAACATACGCAGCATGTCTGAAGGCGGCATCCGGCTTCAGAACGACGAGGCCCGCAATATTGTGGTTAAGGATAATGTCCTGGACAGATCAATCAGTCAACCGATCGCTTACCTCTCCGTCAACCTGCAGCAGTTAACCATTTACGACAACCGGATTGAATAAAATATCCCCCACATTTTATTAAATAAGTCCCTGGTAAGTCTGTTACTTTGGTCGTTTATCCTATATCAGCTCGAAGTAAGCTCCCGGAAAACCAAAAAGGCGGTTATTCGGGGCTTTTATCACTTTCTGCAGTAATTTATTCACCCTGGCAACGGGTAAGCAACCTGTTTCAACATCATAATTGTCTGGGCCTATATTATAATTTAGGCTGGACATGGTACTTTAGTAGTATTTCAAGGGTGCCAAAAGGAGTGAACAAAACTACTTAAGCGGGGTTGGTAAATGCAAACTTCCGAGTGTATTGCAGATCCGGACGGTATCCTACAATAGACCCAGGATGATTTATTGACTTCTTGGGGAGGGTTGTTAGATGACAAGAAATATAAGTATAAATAAATTAATGGTCGCCCTTATTGACATAGGACTATTCGCAGCATCATTTTTCATAACCCTGTATTGGAAATTCGGCCAGGAAATACCCAGCCGAAACATGGAAAACTTTCTCTATATGCTGCCCTGGTTTATCATCGTATTCGTCTTTATGGCCAATGTTTATGACCTCTACTCGGAATACGTAAAGCAGGATGAAAAGACCGTTTCCTTGATCTTCGCCATATTGATGACCGGCGTTATAAACATAGCCCTGTCATTTCTTTTCCGGCAGTTCGCAGTACCCAGAACCATATTCGTGGCTTCCTCTCTGCTGCAACTGGCTCTGCTGGGAGCCTGGCGCTACTTCGTATGGACCCGCGCTCTGCTGGTCAAAGAGCAGCGTAAAGCGATGCTCATTGGCACCTCTGCTGAAATAACCATGTTTCACGATTCGATAAACTCCAACCTGGACCGGGGATTAAAGATAGTAAGTCCTCTCAATATAAACGACGCTGATTCATTTTGTGAAAAATGGCGGGCTTTCCTGGACAGCCCCGAGGCAGCCGAAATCGAGGTCTTTATCCTGTGTGCTTCCATCAGTGAACCAAACCGGATGTTTATACTCGATTACTGCATAGTCCACAACAAGGCCTTGATGGTAGTCCCGGGTATCTATGACATTCTCATGCAGAAAGCCCGGCTGGTAAGCGCGGGTGATATGCCGGTAATGCAGGTAAAGTCCCTGACCATGAACCATACCAACAGTTCCATTAAGAGAGCCAGCGACATCTTTCTGGCTGTAACCGCGGGCCTTATCACATTGCCTTTGAATATCTTGATAGCCCTGGCCATCAAACTTGACTCACGCGGTCCGGTTCTATATTCCCAGGAGCGCACCGGCTTAAATGGCAACCTGTTTACCCTTTATAAATTCAGAACCATGATATGTGACGCTGAAAAGATGACCGGGCCGGTTCTGGCTACCGAGGAAGACCCCCGCATCACCAGGGTGGGACGAGTTCTTCGGAAAATCCGCCTCGATGAGATACCCCAATTCTGGAATGTGTTAAAAGGCGATATGAGCATGGTGGGCCCCCGCCCGGAACGACCCTATTTTGTTAATGAGTTCAAAGCGGACCTGCCCCAATTCGATTATCGTCATCAGGTCAAAGGCGGAATAACCGGGCTGGCCCAGGTTGAAGGCCGGTACAGCACCCAACCTACCAACAAACTGAGCTACGACCTAATGTACGCGCGCCATGCTTCACCCGGACTGGACTTTGTAATCCTGCTCCGAACGGCCAAGGTGTTATTTCTTAAAGGCAAAGCTTGTTAGTAAGCATTTAAAAAGTTTGGAGGAAATACCAGTGATAAGCGGTGAGATTATTATCAATGCCGATGATTTCGGAGAATCATCGCAGAAAAACCGGGCTATAATTCAATCGTTTAACCAGGGATTGGTTTCCTCTACTACCATTATGGCCAATGGAGAAGCATTTGAAGAAGCCTGTCAAATGGCTCATGAGAACAGACTGGCGAAGCGTATAGGGGTTCACGTAAACCTGTTTACCGGCAAGCCTCTTACCGAGAAGATCAAAGACTGCCCACGCCTGGTCAACCGGGATGGCGAGTTCGATTTTCAATTAAAAGTGGCCAACCGAAACTGGCTGCCCATGTCCCCCGGTGAGAGAACGGCTGTTTTTCAGGAGATAACCGGGCAGATCAACCTCTGCCGTAAGAACGGTCTTCCTATTTTTCATGCTGACTCACACCATCACCAGCACAACGAAGCTCCTCTAATCCCGGTGATGATTCATGCCCTGCGGAGCAGCCATGTATCATATATTCGCCCCTTACGCAATATGGGCGACGGGATATGCGTCCCCAAAAAGTGCTATAAGCGAATCATAAACTACCGGTTGCGCTTGAGCGGGATGATGGGAGTCGACCTGTTTGGAGACATCGATGATTTTGCCGCTCATCAGCATTGCCTGGTAAAACATCGGTCCTACCGCATCGAACTGATGTGCCATCCCCAATACGATAATAGGTCCCAAATTGTCGATCTAGACAGCCAGCCTTTGCAGGATAAAATCCAGAATATTAGAACTATGTATCCGGGTTTTTCAAGTACTTTCTATGCCAGGTTGAACGAAGAGGTTATAATAGGACATATAGGTAAATTGTCTAAAGTTAGCCACTGATTTTGCCGATATATATAGGGCTACGTTTTAGAAAGCAAGGGAATGTAAATGGAAAAAGATCTGTGTTCAGTTGTCATACCGGCTTATAAGTGCGCTTCATTTATAGGTGAAACCCTCGATTCGGTACTGGGGCAGACCTACCAGGAGCTTGAAATAATAGTTGTCAATGACTGTTCTCCCGACCATACCGAAGAGGTCATTTTGGAATACTGCAGCCGGGACGCCCGGATCAGGTATTTAAAAAATGAGGCCAACCAGGGAGTAGCCGAGACCAGGAACCGCGGTGTAAGGGCGGCCCGGGGGGCGTGGATAGCCCTGGTGGACAGCGATGATTGCTGGGAGCGGGGCAAGATCGAAGCCCAGATGCAGTTGTTAAAAGAAAACAACGCCCTTTGGTGCTATACCGGCTGCCAGTTTATGAACAACCAGGGTCAGCTGGTCGGCCGGGTGTTTAATGTTCCGGAAACAGTGAATTATGACCAGTTGCTCTATCAAAACGTTATCGTATGTTCATCGGTTTTGATAAGCCGCCAGTTGTTGCTTGAACACCCGATGTATGGAGATCACATGCATGAAGATTACATTGCCTGGTTAACAATTTTGAAAAAGCACCAGGCCTATGGCATAAACGCACCGCTGGTAAGGTATCGCATAGCGGATAATTCCAAAACTCGCAATAAATTTAAATCTGTTCAAATGACCTATCAGGTTTACCGGCATATGCAGCTCAATCTTCTGCAAAGTTATTACTACCTGGCCGCCAACATGTTAAACGGCCTAAAAAAATACGGTAAACACGCCTTTTAAAAGGCCGCGCACCTTAAGTGCCTTAAAGTCCACTCTTGATGCAGAGAAGGTATGGAGAATGAGCAATAAGAAAAAGCTTTTATTCGTAATAACCAACCTGGATACCGGCGGTATTCAGAAGGCCCTGATAAATCTCCTGACCGAGATAAAAAACCGGTATGACGTATACCTGTATCCCTTCAGTTTAACCGGGCCTCTGTGCAGCCAGATCCCCGAAGGTGTCACTGTTTTGAAGTCAAGTAAACTTATCGAGCTGTGGGGCCTTTCCCAGCAGCAGGCCGCTGAATTAAGTACCGCCAGAGGACTGCTCAGGGGGCTAGTCGCCCTTTATTGCAAGTTCTTTTCCAATACTATTCCGCTCTGGCTTACCCAGCTTACCCAAAGGAAGCTGTCCGGCTTTGATTATGCCATTGCCTACCGTCAAGACACCAGCTGCCACAGCATGTACGCAGGCTGCATGGACTTTGTAGAGAACCGCGTAAAAGCCGGACAAAAAATAGCTTATTTACATTATGATTATGTGAACACAATTGAGTACGATTGCACCCATACCCACGAAATGCTGAACAAAATGGATAAAATCGTATGCGTATCGCGGGGCTCCTTGAAGAGTATGCTGACGATTCACCCCCAATTGGCGGATAAATCTTTCTATACCTATAACTGCTATGATTTTGAGGAGATCCTCCAAAAAAGCACTTTGAGCAAACCTGACTTCGACCCTGATTGTATCAACCTGGTCATAGCCGCTCGGATCTCCGAGGAAAAAGGCATCGACCGGGCGGTAAGAGTGGTCAGCCGCCTGGCGGGGGAGGGCTACCGGCTGAACCTGCATATTGTTGGCGACGGAGTCCAGAGAAAAATGATTGAAAATCTCATCCGGGAGCTGGATGTCGGTTCATGTATTACCCTGCATGGCAGCCAGGACAATCCCTATCCATATATCGCGACGGCCGATATTCTGTTAATAAGCTCCTATCACGAGGCCGCACCTATGGTTATCGGCGAAGCCAAGGTCCTTAATACTCCGATTCTTACTACTGAAACCGGATCGGCGATAGAGATGATACGAGTCGGACAGGAGGGCTTCATCTCTCAGAATAGCGAGCAGGGGATATACGATTCCTTGAAAATGATTCTCGACAATCCCCACCTGCTTGAAAACTGCAAAAATCACCTGGCCGGCTGCAGTTTCAGCAACCAGGAAGGATTGAATCAGTTTGAGGCTATGCTGACAGCTCCGGTTTTAGCACCGGCTCCGGGACGCATCCCGGGTGCAGTTGAATCGAGGTTAAATCATGGATAGAAAATTGACCCGACAAAAATATATTTACCAGGCGGTGCTGTACGCAGCATTTTTAGGCTTGATGGGCTTATCCTGGTATTTCAGCGGTCTTAATGGCAGCCAATCCAATTACTTCAGCCTGAAGATCGCCAATGGTCTGGTGAGCCATTTCGACGCGGCTCCCGTTTATATAAAATCAGTGGATGCGGCCAACTGGGTAATTCGCAAACTGGCCCACCTCGTTGAATACGGCTTGATGGGCCTGGTCCTTGGCACCATGCTCAACGGCATTTTAAAGAAGGTCGGTCTTTCGGCCCTGGCCACCCTGGTAGTCATGTCCGTCTGGGCCGTTTTGGACGAACTGCACCAATCTCTGGTTGCTGGCCGCTATTCTCGCGGGCTGGATGTCAGCCTGGATCTAAGTGGGGTTTTGATTGCCGTCTTTTTAGTATCGGTTTTCGTCTATATACGTAAGCTCAGAATTCAAAACGTCAACCTTACGCACGAAGTCCATCTGTTAACTATAAACCAGAACATTTGGGACAATTTGATTCCCCGGCTCGCCAGAAGTATGGAAGAGCCCGACGAAAGCAGTCATGAAGAACCACTGTCGCTGCCCAGGGAAATTGCTGAAGGAGGTTTTTAGCATGGTTAAAGTACTGGTCACTGGAGGAGCAGGTTATATAGGAAGTCATGTAGTAAAACGCCTGGCCCGTGAAAGATGCCATGTGGTAGTTTATGATAATCTATCTACCGGCTTCAGGGAAAATGTAACCCACGGCCGCCTGGTAGTTGGGGATTTAAAAGATCGGGCGCTTTTGAACCGGGTAATGAAACGCTATAAATTTGATGCGGTCATGCACTTTGCAGCAAGCATAGTGGTATCTGAGTCTATGGAAAATCCACTGCAAAGTTATTTAAATAATGTTGCAAATACTATGAACCTTCTTAACGCTATGAACGATAATGGTATTAATAGGATAATTTTTTCTTCCACAGCTGCTGTATATGGTGCAGATAATCCACACGTAAAAGAAGATTCACCGCTGGCCCCGATCAATCCCTACGGCCAGAGCAAGCTGATGGTGGAAAAGATCCTTAACGACCTGAGCAAAGCCGGTCAGATGAATCATGTAATACTCCGCTATTTCAATGCCATTGGAGCAGCTGCCGACGGAACCCTGGGCGACCGCAAAGAAGAAGGGACCCACATACTGGGTTCTTGTTTTCGGGCTGTATTGGATGGATACAGGCCTTTTTCGGTTCTGGGCACTGACTATAATACCCCGGACGGCACCTGCATCAGGGATTACATCAATGTGGAAGATATCGCCGAGGCCCATGTGCTGGCCTTGAGCTATTTGTTAAACAACAACCCGAGTGAGGTATTCAACTGCGGCTATGGCCATGGCTATTCCGTATTGGAATTTGTAGATACGGTCAAGAGAATCACCGGAGTTGACTTTCCATTAGCCTGTGCTGCTCGGCGTCCGGGGGATATACCGGAGCTTACCGCCGATTCATCAAAAATAAGAGCCAAACTGGGATGGACCCCGCGTTACGACAATCTCGAAGGCACTATCCAAAACGCCTGGGAATGGGAAAAGAAAAAGTACTACGAGAGGAGCTTCTATGGATATTCACAGACTGTTTAGCGCCTTAAGGCGCAGAATATGGATAATGATTTTGATGGCGGTCCTGGGTGCCGGGGCGGCCTCCGCTTTTGTGTACTTCTTTCCAGTCGTATTTAACTATCAGGCTGATTCATCAGTATATATCATGAACGTGATTAAAGAGCAAGATGGCAAAATGATAAGCACCGAGGGTTTATTCTACAACCGCTCCCTGGTGCAAAACTACGGAGAATTGATAAAAAGCCGCCGGGTGACTGATGAAGCCCTGCGCAATCTACAAACTCAAGGGATCGTTATAAATGAAAAAGAATTGAACAAGGCTGTGGTAATGACCATGAAAACCGATTCGGATATTATGGTAGTCAGCACAACCTGGTCGGATCCCCAGATAGCTGCCATCATGAGCAACGCCGTCAGCGGCGCTTTTGTCAACACCTTGAACGAACTGACCAACAGCAACAGTGTTGGAATACTGGATCAAGCCAGACCACCGCTTATTCCCTTAAGCACCACCACTGCTTCCTTGAGGGTCTTGATCGGCTTGCTGGCCGGATTTTTGATAGGTTTTGGAATTATATACATTCAGGAATTGTTGGACACCACCGTTCGAACTATTGAGGAAATAGAGGAAGACCTTAATCTTAAGGTTATTGGAATAATACCCGAACACCAAATAAAATAGAGGGGTTTATTATGCTGAACAAATACGTTAATATTTATGCCCAGGTCAATCGCGCAGTTCAGGATGCCTATGCTCTTTTGACCGCCAATATCCATTTCAGCAACTCCACGGGTGACCTGAAAACCGTGACCATTACCAGCTGCACGCCCAAAGTGGGAACCACCACTGTGGCCATCAACCTGGCCATTTCCCTGGCCCGCTCCGGCTGGAGAACCCTGATGGTCGATGCCGATATGCGCAAACCCGGCACTTATAAGAGGCTGGTCGGCAAGGATGCGGAAGGCGAAAACGGGGATCTGGATGTAAATATCAGAGGTTTTTCCAACAATACCACCATTCCCAACTTGAGCTACTTATCATACGGAAGCGGCCACGACAATCCCATAGAACTTCTCTGTTCACCAAAGTTTTCAGAATTTATAAGGGAGGCCCGCCAGGAATACGATTTTGTCCTTTTTGATACTCCGGCTCTTTCCAGCGTCATCGACGGGGCCCTAATCGCTTCCAAGTCCGATGGAGTAATCCTGGTGGCTGAAATGGGTAAAACCAAGAAGGCAGCCCTGACCCGGGCTGCCGAACAGCTGGAAAAGGGTCAGGCCAATATCCTGGGAGTAGTGATAAACAACATCATTAAACGTGACTATGTAAAATACGCCGAATCCTACAACTACTTTGAACGTTTCAAATAGGGAGGATAAGGACCGATAATAAGCATGATTAGAAGACTATTTAATTCATCGCCGCTTTACTCGGGCAGCGTATATACTTTAAATCATGGGATAGGTTCAGCAATCCCATTTTTGTTGTTAAGGAATGCTTGCGATGAGTAGAATTGAAACACTAGTAGCCGCGATGAACCAAAAAGACGCCAGCCTGTACCAGGCTATGAATCTGCGCACTGATGCCATTATAGCCAATCAGGCGGGGGGCTGGGACTGCCGTGACTACCGTTTTGAGTACGGCCAATGCACACTGGTTACCACCCCGGAACGGGGAGTGGGCAGAAACAGAAACCAGGCCTTTTTAAGGTCCGGAGCCGATATTCTACTTTTGGCCGATGACGACCTGGTCTTTTTTGACGATTATCCAGTGGTTGTCGATAAAGCCTTTAGAGAACTGCCTGACGCCGATCTGATAATTTTTGCCCTGGCCAGTTCCCCGGACGCTCGTGACCTGGCCGCCCCGGTAAGCCGGGTCAAGCGGGTCGGGATATTCAATTTTATGCGCTATGGAGCACCCGGTGTAGCCATTCGCCGGAAAAGTCTTTTAAAAGCCAACCTCTGGTTTTCGCTTTTGTTCGGGGGTGGCGCTCCCTATTCACATGGTGAGGATACTCTTTTTCTGCGCGAAGCCCTGCGTAAGTCGTTAAGGATATACGCGTATCCACAAGCCGTAGCCGCGATCAATACCGGCAATTCCAGCTGGTTTACGGGTTATCATGAGAAGTATTTCTATGACAAGGGAGCATTGCTGGCCAATCTCTACCCCCGGGCCAGATACCTCTATATACCATACTTTGCATTGAAGTTCTGCAGCCGGTCGCAACTCGAACTGTTGGCCATAGTCCGAAGCATGATCAGGGGAATTAAAGCCTTTGAGCGGGAAAGTAGTCAATTATGAACAAAAAGACCTGGCTAATTTTAATATTGTGCGCTCTGGACGCTGCAGCCGTGGCCCTGGGTCATAACTTTTACCTGACCCCGGTGGTCCTTATTGCTCTTCTGCTTTTCATGGGCAGTATGCTTTTAAATGAGACCAAACTCATCCTTCCCCTGATGTTGTTTTTCCTTCCCTTTGCCACCATCATGAAGGTATCCCCGGGAAGCAATAGCTTTTTCTCCCTGGTCAGCCTCCTGATTCTGGCCCGCCTGGTGATAAAAAGCAGGAAGTTAAATAATTTAAACGCTCTGGTAGCCGGCCTGCTCTTTATGGCTATGATAATCTTGACCAGTGTGGGCAGAGCCGAGGCTTTGCCGAATGCTTTTATTCGCTTCTGTATGGTCCTCACCATGTTGACCTGGTTTATCTCCGACAAGGAAAACTACCCCGATTTTGAAGTCTGCACCATTTTTTATTCAGCCGGTATGCTCCTTGCTTCCACAATGGCCTATTTTTTGCTGGCGTCACCGGGTATGCAGCGCTTCATAACCGTAACCAATTACGCCAATTTAAAGGTTACCCGCCTGGCCGGTTTCAATCCCGATCCCAATTATTTCGCCATGCAGGTTCTCCTGGCCGTGGTCTGCCTGTTTATACTGTCCAACCACACCCGTTCCAACCTCAGGAAGCTGCTTCAATTTGCCGCCATTGGGTGTCTGCTCTTTTTCGGCTTTACCAGTGTATCCAAAATGTTTCTGATCTCGCTGGTCATGATCGTACTGGTCTGGTTTATCGGAATGCTCACCTCCCGCAATGATGTATCCCAAAAAGCGACGGTTATTCTATTATGCGCAGCCCTGGTGACGGTAATAGTGAGCACCCAGATGTTTTCGGACATGATCGACGAATATCTAAAAAGATTTGCCCAGATAACCAATGTAAGTTCTCTTACAACGGGGAGATCCGACCTTCAGACCTTCTATGTAAAATATATCTTAAACAACATCGACGTGCTGCTATGCGGGGTTGGATTTGGGCTAAAATACCCGGTGGGGGCCTTAAACAACGTGCATAACACCCCCATCGATTTCATCTACCGGCTGGGGGTTGTCGGCACAACCCTATTTATTACCTGGTTTATGAGCATCTTCAAACAGGCCTCGCTCAAAGTTAAGATGCGGTTTGATAAAAAACTACAGTTCCTGATCGTTTTACTCGGGTTGTTCATGCCCTGGATGGCCCTGGATGTGCTGGGCGGAGATGAATTCTTCTACTACCTGACCCTGCTTATCTTTGCATCCAATTATCTGAAAATGCAGCAGACCAACGAAACGGC
>JBDKUE010000008.1:0-98939 GCA_039679855.1 Syntrophomonas sp. | reverse complement strand
CAACTCCATAGGCTTTGGCCTTGGGCATATCAAACACCTGAGCCGCAAATACCACCGCGTCCTCAGGAATGTAGCTGTATTCTCTCTGTACTGCGTGGTAAGCTTCGATTATACCGCCGGGTAAATCTTTATAGGCGCTGATAATGTTCTTAAAATCTGCCATTTAAGGATTCACCTCCTGCATCTTTTCTATCTTGACCGCGCAGACCTTGTATTCTCCAGTGCCCGCCAAATCGCATACAAAAGGACTGGTAACTTCATTGGTAGGCGTACTGCTATAATGGTGAGACATCCAAATGACTCCGGGCTGTACCCGGTCGGTTACCCAGGCAGTGGTCTGAACTGACCCCCGTCGCGAGGTGACCCGCATCGGGCTGCCGGTGACCAGTCCCAGCCGGGCGGCCTGCTCGGGATGGACCTGGGTCATCTCCCGATCCCAGACACTGGCAATACCCGCTGAATACTGGGTGGTAACATTGTAGTGCTGCATTATGCGGCCGGTACAGAGCAGAATGGGATAATCGTTGTCCGGCATTTCGCCCGGCGGGATATGATCATTCGGCTGGAAGCCTCCCAGCCCGCGGGTGAATTTGCCGATATGCAGGATGGGCGTTCCCGGATGGTCGGGGGAAGGACACGGCCAGTGCACGGATTCCTTTTCCAAACGTTCAAAACTGATACCCGCCATTGATGGAGACAGTGAAGCCATTTCCGCCCAGATCTCACCGGGGTGCTTGTAGCTCAGGGGGTAGCCCATGCGGGTGACCATCTGGCAAATGGTTTCCCAGTTGGCCTGACCGGGCAGGGGCTCAATGGCCTTGCGAACCAACTGCGGCCGGCGTTCGGTATTGGTAAAAGTACCATCGCATTCAGCAAAGCTGGCCGCTGGCAATACCACATCAGCCAATTCGGCGGTTTCGGTCAGGAAGAGCTCCTGCACCACAAAGAAGTCCAGTTTTTTAATGGCTGCTTTAATATGATTGGCATTGGGATCGGTCAAGACCGGATTTTCACCCAGAATGTACATGACCTTGACCTGGCCATCATAGGCGGCTTCAAACATTTCCGGAATCTTTAAACCTACTTTATCGGGCAGTTTTGCTCCCCAGGTTTTTTCGTGCTTTTCCCGGGCGGCCTTGTCGGTAACACTCTGGTAACCTGAATAAACGTTAGGCAGGGCGCCCATGTCACAGGCTCCCTGCACATTGTTCTGCCCACGGACGGGATTTACGCCCACACCCGGGCGGCCGATATGACCGGTCAGCATAGCCAGGTTGGCAATGCTCATGACATTGCGGGTTCCACAGATATGCTCGGTAATGCCCAGGGAATAGAAGATCATGGCCTTGTCGGTAGTGGCATACAAACGGGCCACTCGATAGAGTTCTTCCACTGGGACTCCGGTTATTTCGGAAACCCGTTCCGGTGTGTATTCAGCAGCCAGGGCTTTCATTGCTTCGTAATTTTCGGTACGCTCCTCGATAAACTTCTTGTCTTCCAAACCTTCTTTGATGATGATATGCATCAAGCCATTGAGCAGGGGAATGTCGGTGCCGTGTTTTTGCTGCAGCCAGATATCCGCTTCAGCCGCCAGTTCGGTCCGACGGGGATCGCAGACCACCAGTTTGCAGCCATGGCGAGCCGCCTGACGCATTTTATAGCCCAGGACGGGATAGGACTCGGTTGGATTGATGCCTATCAGGAACAACAATTCAGCTTCTTTGTTGACTTCTGATAAAATGTTGGTCATGGCGCCGCTGCCGAAGGAATTGGCCAGGCCGGCCACTGAAGGAGCATGACAGGTACGGGCGCAGTGATCGACATTGTTGGTGCCCAAATGGGCGCGGGTAAACTTCTGCACCAGGAAGTTTTCTTCATTGGTGCAGCGGGCTGAACTCAAAGCGGCAAAGGAATCGGGTCCGTTCTTGGCTTTATTTTCATTGAACTTCTGTGCTATAAGATCAAAGGCTTCATCCCAGCTGGCTTCCTCAAACTTGCCATTGCGCTTTATCAGCGGGGTTTTGAGCCGTTTTTCATTATAGATGAAATCCCAGCCGAAGCGCCCTTTAACACACAAGTTGCGGCCGTTTACCGGGGCATTGGGATTGGACAGTACTCCGATTACCTTGCCCTTGTTCACCGCCAGATCAAAATTACAACCGGTGCCGCAGAAGGGGCAGGTGGTCTGAACCCGTTCGATCTCCCAGCGCCGGGCCTGGCCAGCCATGGATTTTTCAGTTAAAGCACCAACCGGGCAAACTGCTACGCACTGTCCGCAGAAAACACAGTCCGATTCGATGTAGGGAACATCTCCAGCTGTGGTTGCTTTGCGGTCAAAGCCGCGGTTCAGGTAAGACAGGTTGTCCTTGCCGGTCAACTCTTCACAGGCCCTTACACAGGCGCCGCACAAGATGCACTTGTTAAGGTCTCTTACGATAAAGGGATTGCTGTCGTCGATGGTATAGCTGTGCTTCTCCCCCGCAAAAGGACTGCTTTTAACATTATACTGATACGCGTAATCCGCCAGCTTGCAAGCTCCCGCCTTTTCACAGGTCAGGCAATCCAGCGGATGATTGGCGATAAGCAGCTCCAGGATAGTCTTACGGGCTTCGATAACAGCCTCTGATTCGGTGTTTACTACCATTCCTGGAGCCACCGGGGTCACGCATGATGCTGGCAAAAGGCGGTTCCCTTGCACTTCCACCACGCACAGACGGCATGCTCCCATGGGACTCAAATCAGGATCGTAACATAGCCTGGGAATCTTGATCCCCGCACTTTCAGCAGCCTGAAGCACGGTGCTTCCTGCCGGCGCTTCTACCTCCTTTCCATTAATAATCAGTTTGATCATGTCCACTACCATCACTCCTTTCAATAAATACGCGCGTAAGGCATAAAAAAACCTCCTAAATCTTAGGAGGAAAGCCTTCGTGATAGGTATTGAATATAAGCTATCTTACGTTCAAATGCATGCTCCTCCTTCTGTTCGGAACCAACTTGCGTCTAAAAATGCGTAAAGCTATCTAACGGTGTCCACAATTACAAATCGCGGCATCGCAAATTGGTTTCACAAGCCAGTGACTCCTTTCCAAATAAGGGAGGCAAACCTGTTTCCGGGTTTACCGTGCCGGCGTTATGCCCTGCGGCTGTTCTCCATGGCTGAAGCTTTAGGCGAATTAGCTTTGGAGCTAGCTTTTGAAAAAATATTCAATTTACGGATTGATAAATAAAATTTCAAGCATGTGAGGATAAACAGTAAGTTCTGCGCTGCAGAAAAACGAGTGGAATTTAGTGAAAAGAGGCTGAAACTTAGCCTGCAGAAATGTTACATAGCCGAGCTTAAGATATCATCGGAGTTTATAAATCCGGTGAAAAAATGCGTCATTCACTGTTAAATTCTCGTTGTGCCACAGAACTATTACATTGCAGCGAACCACCGGTTCACCTATCCGGTTTCACTGACAGCGATTCAGATTCTGTTTAACCCGGGTACTTGACAGCACTTCTTCACCTCCCTATGAACGTGATAAAACAGCTTTAGTACGCAATAGATTTATATCGGTACAAAGACTCAACACTATTGGTGAATAATTCTCTTAGTTAGACAAGTTCTTTGGTATACAGTTCAACGTAATCTGTATAATTCCTCCTGGTAATTTAAAGTATTCCTAATATTTATAAATAATTCATTCTAACCCGGTTATATAGCGTTTATGTTTTTATGCGGTTAACAGGGAGGGCAAAGGGCCTCCCTGTTAAACTCCGTTGTCGCAATTGGAAGAGATTATGCTGGAGGAGGAAAAGACCTATGAGCTCTTAAAAGCCGTACAAAAGCATTTATCCTTCTATTTAAAATCATTCCGAGAGAGGCTGAGCTCCAGCCTGGAACGAGTCCTGAGAGTAAAAATGAAGACCGAAAACTGGGATATTGCTTTAAATGAAGTTAGGAATCCGGATATATCAATCAGCCGTTCCTTTGATTTTCACCTCGATATGCTCATAGCAGTATCTGGGGGCCAATGCAATTCTGGGCGTTTCCCTGGCCATAGCTCGTGCGGCTGTCCAATTCTTCGGGACAACTATCTAGGCGGATTCAACGCCTGCGAACTCCCGATTCGGCACATGAACATTCTAAATAGCGGTAAACACGCGGACAACAACCTGGGCATTCAAAAGTTTATGATATTTCCCTTTCAAAATAAACAGCCAACCCGCCGAGTCCGTTTTCCCGGCGGGGGCAAGGATGAACAGGATAGGAGTGCCGGAAATACCCAGTTTATAGTATTGTAACCTTTACGGTTCGCATCCCCCAATTTAATGCTTCTTGACGAGTATCGAAAAAGAGGTCGATCCGGTTTCCTTTAATGGCGTTACCCTGATCGGCAGCAATGCCTAAGCCGTAGCCTTCGACATAGAGACGGGTTCCCATGGGGATTACTTTGGGGTCAGTAGCAATAATGCCCCTGGCCAGGGGTAAGCCGATATAAGAAGGAGCTCCATAATATGGGTAGTTACATTCATAACTGTCGTCATAGCCGGTTGCCACCACGGTCAATACTCTCGAACCACGCGATACCTGGCCGTAATTATTTGAATCAAGAGCTGCTCTGGTAAGAGGCCCTACCAGGCCTGTAGCAGGCACTCCATTATCCTGCTGGAAGCGAACAACTGCTGCATATGTTTTGCCCCAAATATCCCGTCTACGGTTCCACACCAGTATCCCATGGTATTGAGGGTTGTCTGCAGAGAAGATACTTGAGCCCCGGTAGATCCCCAGGAAAGATTCGTTTCTGCTGCTGATGCCTGAGCTATCCCAAGCATGGTTATAAGAACAATTAAAATCAGAGTCATTCTTAATGCAGTCTTTTTTCCGATCATAAACGCTCCTTTCTCGGTACTTTAAGTTTCTACTAATAAGATCCCTACCTGTCCTTGGATAGCTAAATCTTACTCATAAGCCAATCAGTCTTCAAACAGGCTAATCCTGTCGAAAACGGGGGATTATAATATATGGGCCGTTTACATGGGGGATTGAGCTTAAATTTGCGGGAACAGCAGGTATATTGCCCGGGTGGGATTTCAAACCAGAAATAAATATTGGATTTAAATACCTCTTTTTTCCCCATCTCCCCAGAAACCATACTTAAAAGGGATAATTGTTTGTCTTATCCTTTGTGGCAGGCACGGGATTAAATCCACGATTATCCTTAATTATCACCTTATAATGGCAACAAATGCAGTATTTGACTGGAAAATTACGGCTATTTACATTCTTAACAAATCTTAAACAAAGCATAGCCGCTTGTGGAGATTTTGTTATTGACATATGCCCAAAATGAATTTACGATTGAAGTGGCTATATGTCCGGAAAGTCCCTGGTAAAGGAGCGGGCCATTTTGCGCGCCAAGAAACTACGGTGCGTCAGTTACGTAACTAACTGCACCTACTTTAAGCCAGCTGGTATTCAGCTTTTGACTTGGATATAGCTTGATTGAAGAAGGAGCGACTAGGTATCCCGAGTGTGATTTCCGATTAACCGAAAGAAGTTGATCAATATGCTTTCAGTTCTAACAAACATCAAAAGAAGATTAGCCGCTACCTGGGGGCGATTAACAATTTTTGCCGGGATTAAAGCTGGAAAACCCCGATCCGAACGACTCCCCTGGTATTGTCCCCTGGTCGGTGATAGCCAGGCAGGCAGATGTCCAAGGTTCTGTAATTATAAATAATATTCCAGCAGGAGGCTGCTTTTTCGAATTCTCTTCCTTTTCAATAGATTGGCCCAACCCCTTTTATTGACCCGGGTGTGTCTATACCCGGGGTATTTTTTGCAAATGGCATCATAGAGTACCCGAACTGGTTTAGAAATCTACAAAACTGCGGTTTTTATAGAGGTCGTTAATTAAGTCGTAAGTCAATGACGGTGTAACAAATATGAAGTTGATTCATAGATTTTTTTGGACAAGCTTTAGTTTGTTATTCCGGCTATGATTTTTCTGCCGGGCAAATAGTTTAAAACTGCTTCCCCAAACAGGGTGTGAAAATGGGGGTTCTTTAATCTCATTTAATATTTTGTATGATATTATTACTATTATTCCAAACGGCTATCGAAAAATGATAAGCAGCTCAAAATCAAAAAATGCAGGTTGAATTGAGCTTTATATTAAGATCGTTATTGGTTAAAACAGTAAGGGGTGAGTATCTTGTTGTCTTATGCGGATGAATACCGGTCTAAACTGGTCAGCGCCGATGAGGCCGTGAAGAACGTTAAAAATGGAGATTGGATCGATTGGGGTGATGTGTTATCCAATCCCTATGCACTGGATGAAGCATTGGCTGCACGCAAGAATGAGCTTAAAGATATAAACATACGCCATTGCATGAGCACAAAATTTCATGAAATTTGGAAAGTTGATCCGGACGGGGATATTTTTCATATGAATTCATGGCATTTTGGAGCAGGGGATCGCATGCAGCATGACAAGGGAAACGCCTGCTATATTCCCAACCTGTACCGAAATAAACCCGTCTTTTACGAAAAGAGTTTATATGACGACGTTGATGTGGCTATGATAAGGGTCCCACCTATGAACAAACACGGTTATTTTAATTTTGGCTGCAGTGTATCCACGCTGCGCGGGATGTGTAATGTGGCCAAGAAAATTATCGTGGAGGTTTGCCCGAAAATGCCCTGGGCCTGCGGTGGACGGGATGAATTGCTGCATATCTCGGAGGTTGATTATATTGTAGAATTCGATTCGCCGGTAGTTGAGATACCGCCGGCCACACCGACTGAAACCGATAAAAAGATTGCGGAGTATGTAATGCGAGAGATAGCTGATGGGGCCTGCCTCCAGTTGGGAATTGGCGGGATGCCCAATGTTGTGGGTACATTGCTGGTTGAATCCGATCTCAAAGATTTGGGATGCCATACTGAGATGTTGACTGATGCTTATTTTCATTTATTTGAAGCGGGCAAATTAACTAATAGGAAAAAATCGATAGACACTGGCAAGTCAGTATTTGCCTTCGCGGCGGGAAGTTCGTTTTTGTATGAGTGGATAGATAATAATCCCAGCCTGGCGGCCTATCCCACTACCTATACCAATGCTCCCCATATAATTGCTATGAATGACAATGTCGTAACCATTAACAACTGTGTAGAAGTTGATCTATTCGGGCAGATTTCTTCAGAGTCGTCCGGCCTCCGCCATATCAGCGGAACTGGAGGGCAATTGGACTTCGTTACCGGAGGGTATAGTTCCAGGGGGGGTAAAGCCATCATTTGCTGTACATCGAGTTACATAGACAAGCAGGGCAAGCGGCAGTCGCGCATTGTGCCAATGCTGCCCCAGGGCTCTATTGTAAGTGTTCCACGCACCCAGGCGCATATTATCATTACCGAATACGGCAAATGCGACCTGGCCGGCCGCAGCACCTGGGAGCGGGCTGAGCGCATTATCGATATCGCTCATCCTGATTTACGAGATGGACTGATCAAGGAAGCCCAAAAAATGAAAATATGGCGCAAGAGCAACAGAAAATAAGCTATCAATGATCCATCCAAGCTCTTCGGAGCTTGGATGCTTGGACCATATATAGCTATTTAAGGTATTTTCCTCTTTATTTCTTCACACAAAATGCCGGTTGTTGGATCCCTTTCTTGTATACTATCGGCTTACTGCATCTAGAGATTCCCATACTTTAACTTTAATACGGGGCGGCGCTATAGGCATCTCCTTGTGCTTAGACTGCGCCGGGCTTTCTCTTTATGGCTTTGCTGCATTTTTATAGACATATACCCGAAATGGTTATTGACATATGCCCAATATAATCCTATAATCGAAATGGACATATGCCCGAAAAGCATGCTGAGTGTTCGTTGTATTGGCTTGTTCTGGGAGGTGAGATCATGCCAAATAGAGATGGAACCGGACCGAAAGGGCAAGGGCCCGGAACCGGTGCCGGCAAGGGAAAAGGAGCAGGCAACGGATGTGGCCAGGGGCCTCGACAGTCAAGTGGAAATAACCGGCGTGGCGGACAAGGCCGTAGCGGAAAAGGCGGCGGTGGACAAGGACGCCGGGTCCAGGGATCCGGCGGTAGCAGCGTTTAGGACCGGCGTTTGTCTAGACTGCTGATAAATTAGTTTTGCATTCAGCCTGCATCGATTTACTAATTTGAGCAATTAATGGAGTGCTTTGAGCTAAACCTTGCTAACCAGCTGCATCCGAAAGGAGTATTGTGTAGGAACCGCAAGGAGGTATGGCATATGAAGTATCATGAAAGCGATAATTTTTCAGGACCACTGTTAAGCTGTTACTACAACCCCCTGTACCATCCGGCCTGCATAGAGTGCATGGATCGTTACGAATGTTATGGAGAACAGGAGTATTTACTGTTCAGGGAAAAGGCTTTAGTTATGAGCGAGCTCCTGGACAACCCGGATTGCCTGAAGCCCGAGAATGCCGGCATGATGGCTGCGGCTTTAGATGTACCGGGTTCTCTGGATAGAATTGTACAAGTATTAACCGGAGCGTATTGCAGAGACGGCAAGATATGGTCGATAGTAAAGATATCTCTGGGTAAACCAGTATGATTTTAACTGGCTTAGCAGTATGTGGTGAGGTGATTTATTAATGCCAAGGCCAAGAAAATGGAGAAAGGTATGCTGCATGCCTGAAAGCAACCGCTTTGGGCCGCTGAATGCCAAACTGGATCGTGATAGGGTAGTAATTATGACAGTCGACGAGTATGAAACGATTCGCCTTATTGACCTGGAGGGGTTTAACCAGGAAGAGTGCGCCGAGAAAATGGATATTGCACGCACCACCGTGCAGCGTATTTATAATGACGCACGGACCAAATTGGCGGATTCACTGGTAAACGGCAAAGTGCTCAGGATCGAAGGCGGGGACTACCAGCTCTGCGACGGACGGGAAGAATACTGTGATTGCGGCGGATGTATCAAACACCGGCGCAGGAACGCCCGGGGGCCGGAGGGTCCGAAAGGCAAGTAAAGACGTGACAAATGCAGGGCTATACGTATTTTTAATGTACATTAGGATGTGAGGTTTCATTATGAAAATTGCCATTCCGGTAGATGACAATACCCTGGATACCAGGGTATGCATATCCTTTGGACGAGCCCCCTATTTTCTTATATATGATACAGAGTCCCAAGAAGGTGCTTTTCAAGAAAACAGTGCCGCCAATAGTCCGGGCGGAGCGGGAATCAAGGCTGCCCAGGTGGTGGTGGACAGCCAGGCAAGCGCCTTACTTACGCCAAGATGCGGTGAGAATGCCGCTGAAGTTATTAATGCGGCCTATATTAAAATATACAAAACGAAAAGTGATTCTATCCGGGATAACGTTATAGCCTTCAATGAAGGTAAATTGGAGCTGCTGACCGATATCCATCCCGGGCTGCATGGAGGAAAATAATCATGAAGATAGCTGTGCTTAGCGGAAAGGGCGGCACAGGTAAAACCCTGGTGTCTGTTAATTTGGCAGCCGTCGCCGGGCAGTCCTGCTATATTGACTGTGACGTGGAGGAGCCCAACGGTTATCTTTTTTTTAAACCCGAAAATATAGAATCGGAAAAGATATCGGTAAAGATTCCCCTGGTAGATGAAACACTATGCAACGGCTGTCGCATATGTGTTGAATTCTGCAAATTTAACGCCCTGGCTTATATCAATGACAAATTATTGATTTTTGAAGACGTTTGTCATTCCTGCCGGGGATGTGTTTTGTTTTGCCCGGAAAAGGCTTTGACCGAGAGAAATAAGGTCATCGGCAGCATTCTAAAGGGAGTTTCGGAAAATGTTACGGTGGCTACCGGTATACTTGATATCGGTGAGGCCTCCGGCATCCCCATTATAAAAAAACTTCTGCATTACATGCCGGCTGGAACATCTTTTATTGATTGTCCGCCAGGCAGCGCCTGTATAGTGATGAAAAGCATCGAGGATGCCGACTATTGTATACTGGTTGCCGAGCCCACGCTCTTTGGGGTGCACAACCTTAATATGGTCCATGAACTGGTAGAACTATTTGGCAAACCGCATGGCGTGTTGCTCAACAAGTGCCTGGAGGGTGAAAATCCGGCCGAAAAATATTGCCTTGACAGAAGTATTAAGATTTTAGGCAGAATTCCCTTCGATAAAGAGCTGGGGACGATTAACTCCAATGCGATGGTAGCAGTGAGAGAGAATGCCAAATATCGCGATCTGTTCACTTCCTTGCTGCAGATTGTGCGTGAGGAGGTGCAGCGTGAAACAGCTCTTGGTTCTCAGCGGTAAAGGCGGTACGGGCAAGACCACGCTTGCCAGTGCGTTCATCAAGTTGGCCAGGGCCAGACTCTATGCCGACTGTGATGTTGATGCACCCAATCTGCACCTGGTCATGGCTCAGCACTCCGATCCCAAAAGGACTGATTACTACGGAATGCCCAAAGCAGAAATAGAGCCCGGGGTGTGCATACAATGCGACCTTTGCCGGCAGAACTGCTGCTTTGATGCTGTCACCGTGGACGGTGAATATAAGGTTGACTACTATGCTTGCGAAGGGTGTGGTGTTTGTGAAGCTATTTGCCCGGTAGAGGCCATATCGCTCAAGCCGGCCGCAGCCGGGGAACTGATGTTATATCGTAATGATGCGGTTTTTTCCACCGCAGAGCTCAAAATGGGAAGTGGCACTTCCGGTTTGCTGGTCACGGAAGTAAAAAAACAGATGAGGTCGGTAATCGTTGATGCGGATCTGGCCATCATTGACGGCTCGCCGGGTATAGGATGCCCGGTCATCGCTTCGCTGAGCGGAGTTGATATGGTCTTGCTCGTTGCCGAACCCTCGGTTTCAGGAATCAGCGATATGGAACGCATCATCAAAACAGCTGAAGTATTTCGGGTCAGAGCTGCGGTCTGCATCAATAAATACGATACCAATCAAGACAAAACAGAAAAAATCGAGGCATTTTGTCAAGAACAGCGGCTGCCTATAGCCGGTCGAATACCATTCGATACGGCTGCGGTAGCGGCGATTAACAACGGCCTGACCGTAGTTGATATGGACTGTCCCGCCGGGAGTGCCGTCCGGGATGTTTATAGCCAGACCATGTCAATCCTATTTAAAGAGAATTTGATTCCAGCCAAATAAAAAAACTGGCTAAATTGGTGTCATATAGCTGCCGGAGGGCAGTGGATACCTAAATATATTGTAAAGGAGTATCAAAGTGAGCGAGACATGCGATCAGAGCTGCAGCACCTGCGGTGAAGAATGTGCTGACAGAAGAGAAGAGAAGGTGGATTTTTCGGAAAAACCTCATGAGCTCAGCAACATCAAAAAGGTAATCGGCGTTGTTAGCGGTAAAGGCGGGGTCGGTAAATCAATGGTCACCTCCTTACTGGCGGTGGCCATGAACCGAAGACGGTACAATACCGCCATTCTCGACGCAGACGTCACCGGACCATCCATACCCAAGGTTTTCGGTGTCAAAGCAAAAGCCGGGGCCAATGCCCTGGGCCTTATGCCGAACAAAAGTAAAACCGGCATTGATATCATGTCCATTAATATGCTATTGGACAACGACACCGATCCGGTAGTCTGGCGGGGGCCCATGCTGGCCGGGGTAGTGAAACAATTCTGGACTGATGTGATATGGTACGATATCGACTTTATGTTCATTGACATGCCTCCCGGAACCGGGGATGTGCCGCTAACCGTGTTTCAATCCCTGCCGGTCGATGGAATTATTATTGTCACATCCCCGCAGGAACTCGTTTCGATGATTGTGACCAAAGCGGTCAAAATGGCCAAAATGATGAAAATACCCATCATCGGGTTGGTTGAGAACATGTCCTATTTCAAGTGCCCGGATAATGATAAGGAATACAAAATATTTGGTGATAGTCATATTGATGAAATTGCCGAGCAGCACAATTTGAAGGTGCTGGCCAAGCTCCCCATTGATCCCAAAATTTCAGAAGCCTGCGACAAAGGAATAATCGAACTGTACAGCGGCGAATGGCTTGATCCGGTTGCAAAAATATTAGAAGAATTGCCGCAGGAGAACGGACCGGCTGAATCGGTTGAAAATGCCAAATCAGACGAAGCAAAGGAAAAATTAATTATGAGAATTGCAGTGGCAAGTGAAAATGATATGGTAACCGAGCATTTTGGACATTGCCTGAACTTCAATATTTTTGAAGCCCAAAAGAATCAGATAATCAATAGCCAATCCATTCCCAATCCCGGACACAAACCGGGATTCCTGCCCAATTTTCTAAACGATTTGGGCGTCAACGTGATCATTTCGGGAGGCATGGGCGCCGGTGCGATTGACATTTTTAATGAAAAAGGCATAGAAGTGATTGTCGGAGCGCGTGGCGAGGCCAGGACTGCCGCCCAGCAGTATTTAGAGGGTGTTCTCAAATCAACCGGTTCGGTATGCCATGAGCATATGCATCATGATGACTGTGGTCACTAAAAAGAAAGGACAATGCAGCAATGAAAGCAGCAGTATATAAAGAAAAATGTACGGGATGCGGACAGTGCGCTGACGTATGCCCGGTCGAAGCGATTCGAGTTGAAGATGATATAGCGGTGGTAAGCGACGACTGCATTGAATGCGGTGTGTGTACTGACACCTGCCCGTTTGAGGCAATAACTCTCGATTAATGGACTGAATTATATGGCGGGTTATACAATAAGAGGGGCCGGGAACCTGCCCCTCTTCGTTTATGATGCGAACTGGCCGCCGGGTAATGAAAAATCAGGGAGGTCCGCATGAAACTCAGTATAGAATGTCTGCCCTGCCTTCTAGGCCAGGCGGTCAGATTGGCTAAAGAGCATATTTACAGTGAAGAAGCACGGCAAAGTCTGCTCAAAAGGGTATTAAGGGAACTGGCCGACCTGGAGGACGATGCCAGCGCACCTTATGCAGCTCAAAAAATTCAGCGCTTGTTTAAGGAATTGCTGCAAAACCCCGATCCCTACCGGGAGGAAAAACACTATTATAACATCGAGATGCTAAAACTAGAAAATGATTTTGAAGAACTGCTAAGATCAGCCAACGACCACTTGAGCACCGCTCTGAAGCTGGCGGCAGCCGGAAACGTAATTGACTTTGGCCCCGGTTATGATCTATCCCGCGAGAAAGTGCTGCAGGTAATCCGGGAGACCCTGGAAAAAGAATTTCCGGTTGAACCGTTTGAGGAGTTGAAATCCAGGTTGAAAAACGCTAAAAAGCTGCTCTACCTGGGAGACAACTCCGGGGAGATAGTGCTGGACAAGGTGTTTATTCGCACCATCAAAGAGCACCATCCCCAACTGGAAGTTAAATTCGCCACTCGCGGGATGCCGGTTATAAACGATGTCACCGAAGAGGACGCTTACCTGGTGGGAATGCAAGATTATGCCGACATCATAAACAACGGCATTGATATTCCGGGAACCGTACTGGAACATTGTTCGGCCGGTTTTCAGGATATTTTCAACGACGCCGATGTGGTAATAGCCAAGGGTCAGGGCAATCTTGAGTCCCTGTTGGGCTGCGGCAAAGAGAATCTTTTTTACATCTTCCTGTGCAAATGCGATCTTTTCGCCCAAAGATGCGGAGCAAAGAAAAAAGACATCATATTGAAGGCGGAGTAGAGATGAGTAGTGAGCAAAATGAATATATTTTTACGGCCTTGAGAGAGACGGCTAAAAAAATCGCTGATCTCAAGGAATTTAATGTGGTAGTGATATTGAAGACCATTGAAGAGTATCAACAAGCAGGGGTGGAAGAGACCTTCATCGAGCAGCAGAAGGCGCAGCTGGAAAAGGTGTATGCGCGCATTGCTGAACTGGAAGACAAGGCCCGACGACTGCTGGAGCGTTTAGAACAATAATGGGCTGCACAGCGGAGTGCTTATTTTTTATCAGGGAGCTGGAGCTAATGTTAAATAGAAATGACCCCGATTCTGATGAGTCCAAACAGGAGAAAAAGAAAGAGTGTTCCGTGTGTTTTAGCCGTCGCTGCCGGAAAGGCAAAGACTGCTACCCGGAGATCAACGCTGAAATACTTGAGGTATACAGGAATGATGAAAACTACAGGCTGAGCCTGGCGTCTGCAGCTATTGAAGCCCGGCACTATCAGCAGGCCACCCGCTTGGAAGAGATTAAACTCTTTGCCCGGGAGATGGGATATGCTAGAATCGGCGTTGCCACCTGTATTGGTCTGATAGGTGAAGCTCAGCTTATCGCAGCCTACTTAAAAAAAGATTTCGAGGTCCATGTAATAAGCTGCAAGAACGGTGGTATTTTGAAAAACAGGCTGGAACTGCCGCAAATAAACGACGAAGCTGCTGAGGTCATGTGCAATCCCATTGGACAGGCCAGGTTTCTCAATCAGAAGCAAACGGATATGAATATTATCTGCGGTCTATGCGTGGGGCACGACATGTTGTTTACCAGATATTCCGAGGCGCCGGTCACCACTATAATCGTGAAGGACCGGGTGCTGGGCCATAATCCGGCGGCCGTGCTATACGGCAGCTATTACCGGAAAAAAGTGCTGGAGCTTGACAGATAGGCGGAAATCTTGCGGAGCTGCTGGCGAGAAATGAAAATGCCAGGAAAATATGGGTTGGTAAAGGTTGATCCGGGTATGAAGACCATGCAGCTGTTTAGAGCCGGAATGAACGTGGGCCGGGACATTATGGGCACCATGGCCAATACTTTAATCCTGGCTTATACCGGAACCGCACTGCCCTTGATGCTGTTGTTCATGGCCTATAAAATGGAGCCCGTCCGGATTTTAAACTGGGAGATGATAGCCACCGAAATAGTACGGGCGCTGGTGGGCAGCATTGCCCTGATTATATGCATACCAATAACGGCCATCATAGCGGGCTGGCTCGCCAATCGTGCCCAACCCGCAGTTGTCGACTCGTCGAATAACAAGCGGACCCTTGACTGGAAATGAAATGGTCAACTGCGAAAGTTTTAGTTAATCACCAAGCCGCTCTACCAGCAAAAGGGCGGCTTCTTCGCGCCGTAAGCTGAGGTGGTAATCTCCGATGCGAAGCTCGATGGGGTGGTTTAGAGGGGCTACTCTTTCCATCTCAACTAAAACGCCGGGGACCCAGGCCCATTTCCAAAATACGGCGTTTAATGGGGGAGCTTTTGCCTTGTATCTTGATTATGCGAGCCTTTTCTCCGGGAAGCAAATCACCGAGTGATACATGTGATACCGATTCAATGCTGCTTTCGTTCTTTTCGCCCAGCCAATTTGCCATTTGCCCAACCGTTTCCGGGCTGATTACGTGCTCGATCATACAGGCGTCCTTGTCAGCCACTGCCGGTGAAACCTTTAGTACCTCATGGAGAAACCGGCTGATAGTCTGATGGCGATGCCAGACCTCCCGGGCTTTCGCCTGCCCTTTATCAGTAAGGGTTATCGGACCATAACGGGTATGATTAACTAAACCTTCGCGGCACAGCGAAGCCACCGCCTGGGTCACACACCTCCCTTGTAAATAGTTAGGCCAACCTAACTATTTGAACAAAAAAATAACTGGCGTCAATATATATGATAATGATTCTCAATATCATAATAATGCCCAGGAGCGATTGTGTCAACTCTCCTTTTACCAATAAGGGCGTTTCCTGAATCAGACCTAGCAAAAATCATAGTTTTGTAATATAAAAAATGCTTTATTTTTTGGGATACGATAAATTTCAGGCATTGTTTGCTTTTGTAATAGCTAAAATGCGTTGACAATATAGTTAATAGATATATATTATAATAGCTAATACAGAGACGAGGTGAGCTTTATGTATGTAAATACCACAGATTTGCAGAATGCTTTCGGGAAATATCTTTCCCTGGTTGAGAAGGAAGATATTATTATAACAAAAAACGGAAAAAGCGTGGCCAAAATGACTCGCTATAATAATCCCGATTTTTTTCTGGTCCACGAAGAAGCAAAAGGTTACAAAAGTACCAAGAAAATCAGCTATGAAGAATACATGGAACTGGTCGATTCGTCTGACCAGAGGTATGAACTTATCGATGGGGAGATTTATCTGCTGGCTTCACCAACTTTTAAACATCAGATTGTGGTTAACGAAATATCGGGGCATTTTTATAACTATTTTAGAGGAAAGCCTTGTCGTTCATTAACCTCCCCCTTGGACGTGAGGCTTTTTGGATTCGCGACCAAGTTCGAAGAAGATCCCAATGTTGTCCAGCCGGATGTTATTGTCATCTGTGACCTGGATAAGGTTAATGAATCAAATAAATATGAAGGCATACCCACACTTGTGGTTGAAGTATTGTCCCCATCGACTAAAGGTAAGGATATGGTCACTAAACTTAATCTGTACATGAAAAGCGGCGTTTTGGAATACTGGGTGGTAAATCCGGAAAACAAGAGTATTTTACAGTACTCCTTTTCTCCTGAAAGAGATATAGAAAGCTTAAAAAGCCTGGGAAAGGAAGAG
The DNA here is from genome assembly GCA_039679855.1 of Syntrophomonas sp. GTDB lineage: Bacteria > Bacillota > Syntrophomonadia > Syntrophomonadales > Syntrophomonadaceae > UBA5314. The sequence goes on along the minus strand of JBDKUE010000008.1, from coordinate 82,454 downwards.
ACAATAAAATCAGGTGCTTTTACAGGGCTTGAGATACCGCTCACAGATATTTTTGTTGAAATCTAACTGTCCAGACAAAATTTGAGCTATTATCTCCAATCTTTAGATGATTAGCTGGATTTGCAAAGCAAATTCTTTCTTTAGATCTAATTGCAAGAATGCTGGTAATGGCCTTGAGCCTGCTCATAATGGAATAAAGATACGGTTGAGGGGTGACCTTGACATAAGGGTTTAGGTGCTATACGCTTATAACATGACGATGAATTTTGCTAACCGAGAAAAACTAAGCTATACCCTTTTAAGGGTGCTGCTCAAGTTCCTGGAGCTTGATCGAAGGACGCGCCGTTATGGAACCGATGAGCAGCTGTTCAACGCGGAAATCCATATGATCAAGGCTATTAAGGAAAACGAGGGCATTCACGTAACCGGTCTGGCCAGTATACTGGGGGTGACCAAGGGCGCCGTGTCTCAGATTATCGGCAAGCTTGAAAAAAAAGGCATGATCGTGAAGGAAAAGGATACGGATAACCAGTCCAGGCTGATATTGAAATTAACTCCAAAAGGGGAAACCGCCCATATCAACCATGAAAAATACCATGAAGATTTTGATGCTCTGGTCAAAGAGGTGTTAAAGGACGCTTCAGAGCAAGAAAAAAGCTTTTTAAGAAAGTTTTTATTGAGCCTGGAGATAGAATTGGAAAGGCTGGACAATAAGCTGCCCGGTTAAATCAGGACGGATGGAAGAGATGAAAGGGAAATTTTTTTGCCTAAAGAGTATAGCACCTAAACACTGCTATTTTATTTGAACGGAGGTATCGCATGAATAACAAAGCATTTAGAATCAAAGTTTCAGTATTGTCAATTTCCTTATTGACTCTTATGGCCGGTGCAGCGGTGGCGCCGGGGCTGAGTGAAATCAGCCGAGTTTTTGCCGGTTACAGTCCAACACTGGTCAAATTGGTCATATCTTTACCACCCTTGCTGATCATTCCATTTTCGCTGTTGTCCGGCTTTTTCAGCTCTGTGATAGGCAAGAAAAACCTGCTGATAGCCGGATTGATCATATATCTTATCGGTGGAGCCGGGGCCTTTTGGGTAGATTCAATACCCCTTTTACTCGTATTCCGGGCTGTACTGGGCATGGGAACCGGAATAATCCTGCCGCTTTCAACCGGACTGATCGCAGATTTTTATGGTGGCGACGAGCGCGCTAAAATGCTGGGCTTTTCATCGGCTGCCAACTGCCTGGGTACTATTGCGGCCAACATAGCAGCAGGAATCTTGGTCGCTATCAACTGGCATTATATCTTTTATGTGTATTTCCTGGCGGTCCCGGTGCTCTTGCTGGCAGTGCCCTTTATCCCGGTAAAAAGTCCACCAGAAAAGGAAGTAGGGCCAAAAGCCAACATACCAAAGGAACTGGGATACTGGGCCGTGGCGGCATTTTTCACCATGCTGGCCTTCTTCGGGGTGGTAGCCAACCTCTCTCTGCTGGTTGACAGCCGTAATTTAGGAGGTCCGCAGGTTTCCGGACTGATGTTTGCTCTCAATTCCCTGTGCATGCTTCTTTCAGGGGCACTGTTTTTAACCGTTCAGAAAAAGCTTAAGAAGCTGTATTCATCGTTTATGCTCTTATTGATGGCAGGGGGATACGCAGGTCTGGTGATAGCCGGTTCGCTGCCTTTGCTAATCGTTTCGATAATCTTGAGCGGTCTGGGAACCGGATTGGCCTTTCCGTTCATAATGAACAGAGCCTCACAGTATGCCCGGGAAGACAACAGTATTCTCGTTATGGGCATGGTATCCGGCTGTGCTTTTCTCGGCCAGTTTGTATCTCCGCTAATCTTGGACAATATTCCGAGTATTTCAGGTGATCCCTTGGTCAACGTTTTTCTGATGCTGGCTTTGGGCGTGGGGACTGTATTCATAGTCAGCCTGGTTAAAAGCCTGCGAGTCTCAAACGCTTTGCTGCCAGACCAGGAAAAAGCAGCCAGAGAAGAGTAAATCCACTGCGTGCGCGTGCTTCAGCGCAGTATACAACCATTGCCGGAGGTCAGGCCGTTTCACTCAACTAAACAGGGACGATATAAACGAGGGTTTCCTTAGGAATGTTATATAATAGTTTAAACGGGTTATGGGAGCAGACGTATGAGTTATATTGGCATAGTCTTTGGTATTTATGTTTTTCTGACCATAGGCATATACCACATACTGGTGGTCAAGCTGGAAGAATGGTTCGGCACCTGGCCCTGGGTGGCGTTTTTAGTCCTGGGAATAATATGCTTATATCTTTCGTTTAGAACTACCGATGGCGTTGTTTCCATGTGGTGGGGATACAATTCTTTCCTTAACCTCTGGTCAGTCAAGGAGATGTTTGACCAGCACAAGCGCGCAGGCCACAAATAGGACCTGTTAACAGGAGCAATGGCCTAATAGATTTTAAGCTGCAAACACCTCGTTTAGCAAACAATCTTATGAGGAAAAGAATTACGCTGTTTAACATTACGAGTGGGATGTTTGATACTCATGCAGCCTTTCTATTATGTCGGGATTATCAGCGCAAAAAGCGTTAAAAATTTCGATTATATTTAGAGTCTCCATACTGAGGTGATGCTCAATCAATTCGGTATCCAGCAAAAGGTTGTCTATAACTCCCAGGCTTTTCAAAAAGGTTTCCAGGGTCTTATGGCGCTTCATAAGAAATTCTCCAATATTCCTGCCTTTGTCGGTCAATCGTATGATACTGTATTTTTCATAGTTTATATAATCAGCATCGGACAGCTTTTTAACAATTTTTGATGCCGAGGATGCTTTGACATTTAGCAGTTCGGCAAGATTGCTTATCCTAGTATAACCTTCATTCAGGCAGCACTTATAAATCATTTCCAAATAGTCTTCCATGCTGGGACTCAAGCCCTTTTTTCTCTTGTTTAAAATCTCATATCCTCTTACTGTGTAGAATTCTTGTTCCATTTAACATCTAGCCTTTCACAGGTAACAGAATTAAACTGCCATAAAAATTTCCAGTGGACTGCATGGGAACTTTACCGTTTTTGCCACATAGTATAGTCGTGGGAAAAAGATTTTCTTACCACTAACTTATGCTCGATTTTGCAATAAATGTATTTTAATGGAGGTATAATGATGAGCGAATTAACCCCATTGAACTGTTTAGCACCAGGCAACGCCGGCATAGTGAGAAGGTTGCTTTTCCAGGGCAGCGAGAGGAGACGAATGCTTGATTTAGGTCTCATCTGCGATACAATTGTAAAGGCCCTGAGAAAAAGTCCCTCCGGAGATCCGGTGGCTTATGAAATTAGAAGAACGGTTATTGCTCTTCGTTCTGAAGAGGCGGCCAAAATTTTGGTGGAATGCATGAGCGTCGGTGCTTAAGGGGATTATGATGAGGTTAAGGAAGCAAACCGGCAGAATAGAGAATATAAAAAGTGTTTTTGAAGTTGAAACTGGTTCGCCGGATGATTATGTGATCGCCCTGGCGGGAAATCCCAATACCGGTAAAAGCACAGTCTTTAACAGCCTCGCCGGTTTAAACCAGCATACCGGAAACTGGCCGGGAAAGACGGTAAATTATGCCCAGGGCAAGTATGTTTATGAAGGAATACAGCACATTCTGGTGGATCTGCCCGGTACCTACTCCTTGATGGCCAATTCGGCCGACGAGGAGGCAGCCCGCGACTTTATCTGCCTGGCCGGACCGCATGCCACCGTAGTGGTTACCGATGCCACCTGTGTGGAGAGGAATCTAAACATGGTCTTGCAGGTGATGGAGATCACTGACAGGGTGGTTGTGTGCGTTAACCTTTTGGATGAAGCGAAAAGAAAAAATATTAAAGTTGACCTGGCTGCGCTTTCATCACTTTTGGGGGTGCCGGTAGTCGGCACCAACGCCCGGGAAGGACAGGGTCTTAACGAGTTGAAAGAAGCGGTCTACCAGGTGGCAAGCGGTTCGAAAAAGAACCGTCCCATCAGAGTGGTATACGACCAGGAAGTTGAAAACGCTATCGGTTTGATAGAGCCGTTAATAAAGGATAGAACAGGTGATGAGGCTCCCAGCCGTTGGCTGGCTTTAAGATTCTTGGAAGGGGATAACACAGCTTTTCTTGCTTATAAAAACCTGGTTAGAGATGATTGCAAAGAAAAATCGGATGATCTGGCGACATTGTCATCAGAATCAAGCTCGATGCTTGGCAAACAGATGGAAATTGATGACTTCAGGGATCGGGTGGTAGGCAGCCTGGTTAAGCTCGCCGAGGATATCGGGGGAAAAACGGTTTATTATAAAAATGAAGACTATAACCGTTTGGATCACAAAATCGATAGCGTAGTAACCTCCAAAATCTGGGGAATACCTATCATGCTTGCCATGTTGGGTCTGGTATTCTGGCTGACCATTCAAGGAGCAAATTACCCTTCCGAGGCTTTAGCCGCCGGGTTCTTTTGGATTGAAGAGCGCTTGACTCAATTATTCGTATGGGCCGGATGGCCGGATTGGCTTTACGGTGCGTTGGTGCTGGGCGTTTACCGCACTCTGGCCTGGGTGGTCTCGGTAATGCTGCCCCCGATGGCCATTTTCTTTCCCTTGTTTACCTTATTAGAGGATTCCGGTTATTTACCGCGAATCGCTTTCAATTTAGACAACTTCTTTAAAAAGGCCTGTTCTCACGGAAAACAGGCCCTGACCATGTGTATGGGTTTTGGCTGCAATGCGGCCGGAGTGGTGGCCTGCCGGATCATTGATTCGCCCCGGGAGAGGCTGATAGCGACTATCACCAACAACTTTGTGCCCTGCAACGGACGTTTTCCGACCCTTATCGCCCTTGCCATGATTTTTATAGCTGGAACAAGCGGGCCCTGTCAGTCTATCCTGGCCTCCCTATCAATTACCGGAGTTATTGTATTGGGCGTAGTAATAACCTTATCAGTATCTAAAGTATTATCCAAAACCGTTTTAAAAGGACTGCCTTCATCCTTTACCCTGGAGCTTCCCCCTTACCGCAAGCCCCTGGTGGGAAGAGTGCTGGTGCGTTCAATATATGACCGCACCCTGTTTGTCCTGGCCCGGGCCGTAGTAGTAGCTGCTCCAGCCGGGCTGATCATATGGATCCTAGCCAATGTGCAGGTGAGAAATACTAGTATATTGCAGCTCTGCGCTCAGGCTTTGGACCCTTTTGCCTATTATCTGGGCCTGGATGGATATATTCTACTGGCGTTTATCTTGGGGTTTCCGGCCAACGAGATTGTGATACCCATAATAATCATGAGCTACATGGCCACGGGAAGCCTTATAGAACTGGAAAGTCTGAGCGACCTGCGGAATTTACTTGTTTACCACGGATGGACCTGGCTTACCGGGGTATGCACCATGCTATTCTGCCTTAACCACTTTCCCTGCGGAACAACTATGCTGACCATATTTAAAGAAACCCGGAGTAAGAAATGGTCCTTGCTGGCCTTTCTGGTTCCTACCGTCACCGGTATAACTATATGTTTCCTGGTCGCACAGACCGCCCGGCTCCTCGGTCTAGTGTAAAAGCCCTCCAGTTTCTATTGTTCCTAATACTGGATTAAAGTATAGTTGTATCATGAATTGGCATATACCGGGCAACAATTGAATTTGGTAACAGTGGAAAGATGGGAGGTCTTATCCGGATGGCTGATGGACAAGTTGTATTTGCATGATACCATTATAAAGCAGATGTCTCATATGAAAGTAGGTTCTATTCGTTGCCGGTAGACAGAAGATATGTGTCCAGGAACAACTGACTTTAAAATTATATAATCAAAAAAGGGAGTCTTTGAGGGAATTGAGGAAGATATTGAGCTGGTGGGATTCATTTCGTGCGGACGCTGCCCAGGGAAAAAGGCCGTTACCCGAGCGGATGAAATGGTGAAAAGAGGGGCTGATATGATTGTACTGGCTTCTTGTATAATGAAAGGCACACCCATTGGCTTCCCATGTCCCCATGCTGAAGTGATCAAGGAAGCAATTATTAAAAAAATCGGCCGGGAGATCAATATCTCTGATCATTTTCATTAAATTTAGGGTGAGTTTTACCCAATAATGCGAGGGTGTTATGAGCAGTATCTTAATAGCGGTTATTCTGGGTATCGTAGAAGGAGTCACAGAGTTTTTGCCTATATCATCTACCGGGCATCTTATCCTGGTCAACCGGTTGGTTGAATTTCAAGGCAGTTTTGCCCATATTTTTGATGTGGTTATTCAACTAGGTGCAATATTGTCAGTAGTAGTATTTTTTTGGAAAAAACTCAATCCATTCAGCAGTTACAAAGACATTTGGGAAAAACAGGAAACCTGGGATTTGTGGAAAAAGACCCTGGCAGCACTTGCTCCAGCGCTAATCATCGGTGCCTCCCTGGGGAAGTATGTACAGAAGGTTCTCTTTAATCCTGTTATTGTATCCACGGCTTTGATAGTCGGCGGTATTGTATTGGTAGTTATCGAAAGGCGGCAGCAGATAAGCATTGCAGACTCGGTTAAAGACCTCAGCTACAAAGACTCCTTTTTAATCGGCTTAATTCAGTGCCTGGCTATGATTCCGGGAACCTCACGGTCTGCTGCCACCATAATCGGGGCCATGTTTCTGGGGGCCTCCAGAAGTACAGCGGCTGAGTTTTCCTTTTTTCTGGCCATACCTACCATGGCCGCTGCCTCTGCCTATTCTCTTCTGACGGCGGAAGCCAGTTTGTCATTTTATCAGTGGTTAGTGCTGGGTGTTGGCTTTTTGGTCTCCTTTCTTGTTGCCTGGGCGGTGATTGCCGTTTTCATGAAGTATATCCAGAGCCATGATTTTAAGGTTTTCGGGTATTACAGAATTATACTGGGTGTTACTGTACTGGGGAGCATTTATTTAAAATAGTATTCAGCGTTAGAACTGCATATCATTCAGGCAGTTTACTTTGCGGAAGCCGCAGTAACTGGATTGAACAATAATTTAATAAACCGGATACACATAGGGCATTTGGGGCTCCCTGACCGTTTGGACGCATTTGATCTTTACCGCGGCAAAATTCGTATTTCTCAATTTAACCATTTCAATGGTCCCGCTAATTTCTAACCAGGTGCCGTCTTTGAGGTTGGACGCGTTTTCATATTCACATAGCAGACCGCAGGGCAGGGCATCAGCCGTGCAGCAGGTAATAACATATCTGACAATTCCGATTTGTTTGAATGAAAAATCGGCATCCCGCACCACAAAACCCAGCATAGATATGTCCTTGCCCACGAACTTTTCAGGGTTTTCGTAAATCTGCGCAACCAGGGCAACAAAATTATCGTCGGTAACAATAAGCCGGGGGTCCTGGCTATAGTCGTACGGGGTAGGGGAGTTGTACTGCCGGGAACCGGTGCCGCTTTGACTTTGCCCATTACCCGGCGAGTTTGTAGTATTATCGGACGCGTAACCGTTAGCGTTGGGAGAGGCATCAGCTGACCTGATGTTTACACCTCTATCTGCTGCAATACTTGCATCCAGGGCGGCATTGGGCATTACCAAGACGAATACCAGGGGTATTATAAAGGGGACCAGGTGCCAAATCGAAGCGGTTTGATGATGACAATGAGTTAGAGCTTTATTGGAAAAGACCTTGGCTCCCTGAACGATAAAAAGCACAAATATCACAATATCCGCTGCAACAGCTAAAATAGTGAAACGAGGATTTATATACAGCTTAATCTTCTGGCTTAATAAATAATATGACAGCATGCCGCAAAAGCCCAGCAGGATCATGGCTTTATAAGCTTCGTAACGCTTCACCCAGGCATCTTTTGCCATACCCGTCTTACCCCCCAAAAATATTTATCATATACGCAGCGCTTACGACCAGTATTATTATCACCGGGATCATGAATAGTACGAAACGTGATTTAAAAGCCTTGAAAAGCATCAAGGTGTTTTTAATATCGACCATAGGCCCCATGACCATAAAAGCCAGAAGAGCGCCAGGGCTGAAACTGGCCGCGAAAGAGGCCGCTATAAAGGCGTCCGCTGATGAGCAAACCGAGACTGCGAAGGCGAACCCGACCATGATTATAATAGACAACAAGTGGTTTTGGCCGACGCCTGAAAGCAGGCTGCGGGGGATAAAGGTCTGGGCCAGGGCGCCCAGGAAAGCTCCTATGATAAGGTATTTTCCCATCTCGAAAAACTCATCGCAGGAGGCCTGTATGGTTCTCACAATCCTGTTTCCGAAAGTTGCCGCTCTGTGATCATGATCACAGCCATGGTCATGACTGCAGGTTCCAATGTTTATAACAGCATTGGGGTTTAATTGCGTCCCTTTTACCGAAAAACTCAAAACCAATGCCGTGGCGAAGGAAACCAGCAAGGCTGCGCCCATTCGCAACCAGACCATGGTGTGATTGCTGGAAAAAGCCACCGCAGTTGAGGAAATCACCACGGGATTGATTATGGGTGCAGCCAGCATAAAGGCGACGGCGCTGTAGAGGGGAACTCCTTTGCTGACCAGCCTTCGGGCCACCGGGACTATACCACATTCACAGATGGGAAAAACGATTCCCAGACAGCAGGCCATCATTATACTGGCATAGCGGTTTTTAGGGAGCACTTTATAGATAAATTCTTCCGAAATAAAGGTTTCCAGCAGAGCCGATACGACCACACCGATCAGAATAAAGGGCAATGCTTCAAGAACAATGCCCAGGAATACCACTTTAAAGTTGGCCAGCTCCGGACCTGCGAACTTGATTCCAAAATCGAGCAGCAGGATCAGTACAAAGAGAATGATTAGAGAAACCAGCCAGCTGTATTTTTGGTGCTTTAATTCCACAGTCTCGTTCATATCAAAATCAGGAATTTTATATATCACCATGTACTCCTAAATTCAAAAACGCGCTAAAATTATGGTGGCAACTATATGAGAGTTGCTTTTTGGAACTTTATTAAGTTAGGGATGACCAAGGCATCACCAACTACAATCATTTTAAACGCCCCTTAAGAAATTGCAATATAAGCTGGAGGAAACCTGGCTGATTCTTACAATTAGGTGTTCCGATTTAGCTCAAATAATCAGGTTGGCTGATTTATTCATTATTTCCCACCCAGGACTTTCTCCAATGCGGCCCGGTTCTGCTCCATGACTGTAATGTAGGCATCAGGATCATCCGGCCCGGATACTGCCGGGTCCAGGTAGGACAACTGTATACCTGTTTCATTGGCTATGGTTTGGGCTGCTTTGGCAGAGTATTGAGGTTCGGCAAAGACGGCCGTAATACCCGTTTTCCGTATTAGAGCGATGGTTTGGGCCAGTTCACCGGCGCTGGGCTCGGAGCCGGGCTCACGCTCAATAACGGCTGCGATATTCAAATTGAACTCCTGGGCAAAATAGGGAAAGGCTTCATGGAAGGTGATAATATCCTTTTGTTTTAAGCCGTCCAATCCCTGGTGCATTCGGGATTTAAGATCTTCCAGCTTCTTGACATAAGCGGCGGCATTGGCCTGATAGGCGTGGGCATGAGCCGGGTCGGCAGCCGCCAGCTGTTCGCTTATATTTTGCACCTGGCGTATGGCCTGGGATACACTGACCCAGACATGGGGGTTTTCTTCGCCGTTTTCATCTTTGATAAGCTCAATACCCTGGCTGGCCGTAATGACTTTAAGATCGGGACGCTGGGCGGTTACTTTGTCCATAAACGACTCCATCCCGGCTCCGTTTACAACGAAAAATTTTGCTTTTTCAATATTCTTCAGATCCTCGGTAGTCAACTGGTAATCATGCAGGCAGCCGGTGGTCGGTTTGGTCATGTTGATTATCTGTAAATCGGGAATATTTCCGGCTATATTTTTGGTCATGATGTACATCGGGTAAAATGAAGTTACTATAATGGTCGGCTCTTGCTGAGGCGTATTATTGGTTGCTTTGTTATTACTACACCCGCCGATAAATAACGAAACCAAAAGAACCAGCAATAAAGTTAATGATATCGTCCCGGTGAAGAAGTCTTTCTTACTTTTATTGAATTTGAATCTCACAGTTTAAGCCCCCTTTTTACAATCCATGCAATAACCTCTTATCTGGAAATCATGTTCTGCAATTTGAAACCCGTATTTTTCCGCCAGGTTTTGCAGCTCATTATTCATCGGACAGAAATCGATCTCAACGGTGTTCTTGCATCCAAGGCAAACCAGATGGTGGCAATGTACGGAAGCACTTTCGAAATGGCGAATACCGTCGGTTGAAGCAACGTTTCTAATCAAACCCAATTCACAGAGCAGCTTGAGATTGCGGTATACGGTGCCAGTTGAAATACTGGGTTGTTTGCCGCGTGCCAGGCTGGCAATCTCTTCTCCCGTAAGATGCGAGAATTCCTGCAAAATATCCAGGATCAGCTTGCGCTGGGGGGTTATTTTCAGACCATTTCGCTGCAGCTTTTTTAATTGTTCATCCACCATATTTTACCTCCATAAATAGTATATTATACTAATTAGTATTATATTCTTAAATAGTAATGATTATCAACTATATAGCAATAATTTCCCAAATAGATGAAATACCAGCAGCAGAAGGTGGACAAAATGTTATGGAGAACAATAGAATACAAAGAAACTACAGACATAATTAAAGAAAGGATATTATGAGCGAAATTAATGTTTACACGGACAATACGGAAGTTTCAACTAAAAAGATAGTGGTTGCCTGGGTGCTTCTTATTGTGCTATTGACAGTTCCGTTTTTATATAGAGCAGCTTCTGCGGCACTTCAGAGCGGTCATGTCAAAAAAGGCGAATATGCGAGCTGCAGCGATATCTGGGGCGACCGGTTTGATATTGCCGTTAAAGACGTATCCAGTAAGAATGGGATTCTTACCTTATCGTTATTAGTGAATTACAACCTGGTCGATAAAACGGATGAAAGCGATAGGGAGCAGGTCTCTGCAGCCATTGAGGTCTTCCTTCTTAATTCTGCTTACATTCAAGACGGGCTTAACACAGTAAATTGTATGGATAGCTCTCAGGGAATTACTTCATATGTATCAACTGGCGATAAGACGGCGGTTATAAATATCAAATTCCCGATTGACGATGCCAAGGGCGGCACATTGGTTGTGCAGTCATACGGAGCTATAGATAACATGAATAAAACCCAGATAAATAAGGGAATGAAAGCATCTGCGGCTCAAATTAAATTCGAGCTTCAGTAAGACCGCGGGATATAATTTATAAATTGTGTAAATCCCGCAATAGGTGGGGATCAAATTCCAACCGCGGGAATAATCCCGCGGTTGGATAAATTCAACTCAGGAAGTGCGCAGCGCCCGGGCCGCCTTGACCAGGTTGGCCAGGCTGGGTATCGTCTCCTCTATGCCCCTGGTTTTCAGCCCGCAATCGGGGTTAACCCATATCTGGCCGGCATCCAATTGGGAGCATATTTTCTCCAGGTGGGCCTTGATTTCTTCCCAGCCGGGAATCCGGGACGAATGAATGTCATACACTCCGGGCCCCACTTCCCGGGGAAAATTGTGCTTCTTCAATACTTCCAGCAGGGACAGGTCGGACCGGGCCGCTTCAAAGGAATACACGTCGGCATCCATATCTATAATAGCCTGGATAATATCCGCAAATTCGCTGTAGCACATGTGGGTGTGGATCTGGGTCTGAGCGCCCACTGACGAATGCACCAGGCGAAAGGCCTTGATGGCCCAGTCCAGGTAGTCCTTCTGCCACTCCTCCTCCCGGAGCGGTAGTTTTTCGCGCAGGGCCGCTTCGTCAATCTGAATAATTCTCTGGCCGGTCTGCTCCAGATCCATTACTTCGTCCTTGATGGCCAGGGCCAGCTGGCAGGCGACCCCGCCCGGCGCCAGATCCTCGCGGGGAAAGGACCAGTTCAGTATGGTTATAGGACCGGTCAACATGCCCTTTACCGGCCTCTCAGTCAGGCTCTGGGCGTAGGCAATCCATTCTACGGTGATGGGGTGCGCCCGCTTTATATCCCCAAAAATTATGGGCGGCTTCACACCCCTGGTTCCGTAAGACTGCACCCATCCATTTTCGGTGAAAATGAACCCTTCCAGATTCTCTCCGAAGTATTCCACCATGTCGTTGCGCTCGTATTCACCGTGCACCAGGACGTCAAGACCCAGCTTCTCCTGCAGCCGGATAACCTGGCTGATATTCTCTTTGATCCGGCGGCTGTATTCATCCTCATGGATCAGTCCTTTTCTAAACTGCAGACGAAGCCGCCTGACCTCTGCGGTTTGCGGAAACGAGCCAATGGTGGTGGTGGGGAAATTGGGCAGCCCCAGCCACTGTTTTTGCACCCCTATCCGTTCTTCGTAGGCCGGCTGGCGAATAAAATCCGCCTCGCTGAGGTTTGTTATGCGTACTCTGACCTCCGGCCGGTGTTTGGCCGGGTGATTATTTAATTCCTTGATTATCGTTTGATTGGCTGTGAATCTCTCATTATGCCGGTAATCGCTGTCTTCCATCAATTCTCCAAATCACGCAGTTCGTTTAACTTTTCCCAGGCGAAGGACAGATAGCCGGTATTTTTCTCCCAGTTTGGTTTCATACCCTGTCGAATAGGGTACATGTAATAGAGAGCAGGAGGTGCTTAAAACCACCTGATCCTTATCGACAAATTTAAGTAAGTATTCAATTCTTTTCATAGTTTGGGCATAGTCGTTTATCCAGATATTCTTGCCATTCACCAGTCCGGCGAAGAGCTGCTTTTGGCCGGGAAAGTCATATTTCTCTATAAGTTCAAGGTTTTTGCCACCTTCCACCAGGTCCAGGCCTACGGCGTCAAAATCCAGGGACATGACCTGGGAGTAAATATCCCGTATATCGCCGAAATAAGTCTGCAGGAGTATTCTGGTAGTCCCCTTGACAGCTAAAAGCTTTTGGTAGGCATTGTGAAAGGCCGCTTGTTCTTCGGGAGACGTGGCCATTACGATGGCCGGTTCGTCGATCTGCAGGGTGGGGAGTCCCAGGGCGGCAAAACGGCTTATGATTTCCTGATAGACGGGGATAAACTACTCAAGCAGCCGGGTAAAGCTCAACTGGCTTTTATTCTGGGACAGCTTCATGAAGGTATAAGGGCCGATAACGACCGGCCTGGTATCGATATCACAGGCCTGCGCTTCCCGGTACTCGGCGAAAGGCTTCATTCCGTTCAATAGGATATCGAGACCGGCTTCCAGCTCGGGCACGATATAGTGATAATTGGTGTTGAACCATTTCTTCATGGGCAGGGCTTTTACGTCCCCTTTTCTCCCCTGGTAGCCTCTGGCCATGGCAAAAGCGGTGTCGATTTCGTCAAGAGCCAGGGACCGGTAGCCGTCCGGTATGGCATTGACAAGAACGGCCATATCAAGCATTCCGTCATAGAAAGAAAAGTCGTTCGAGGGTATAAAGTCAATTCCGCTGTCAGCCAGGCCCAGCCATTGGCTTTGTCTCAATTCACCGGCCTGCTTTTTCAGTTCGTCTTGGGAGAGATTTATTGAATAAGTCCTTAAGCTCACTATGAGCTCCAATGCGGAGAAATGAAACTAACGATAATTTTGTACTCAATGCATTTTTCCTCCTTGATATTGAATTATAAAAGTAGTGAGCGGAAGGGAGTAATGAGCATAGCTCCCTCCCGGCACTAAGGAGGGGTCGCAATTTGAACTGTATTTCCAATCCAATTGAGCTGCAAGTCCCAGGGCGGCATATACAAATGTTGCCAACTTTAATCGATTATCCGGGCTTTTGAAGATTAAGAACCTCGCCTCCCGCATTCATTAGATTAATGGCTTCACTGACTGTCAGCACGCCATCGGCGAAGCCCTTGAACAACCTGGACATCTGGGGAGAATAGAACAGAGAATCTCCCATAACCTGGCGGGCCCCCCCGTTGCTCACGATTTGGCCGTCAAATATGAGTATGATGCTGCTGGCATACTCCGCTGCAAATTCCACGTCATGGGTAACCAGAACAATGGTAATGCCCTGGCGATTCAATTCCTTAAGCAAGGTGCCCAATTCCTTCTTTAATACATAGTCAATGCCCCGGGTCGGCTCGTCTAACAGGAGCAATTCGGGCTGGGAAACCAGCACCGAGGCCAGGGCTGCTCGCTGACGTTCTCCGCCGCTCAGTTCCCGGGGATTTATTTTACGAAAATCCTCCAACCCCAGTTTACTTAAGGTGGACGCCACTACTCCGTGGTTTTCAATCCCGAAATTCCTTATTGTAAAGAGAAGTTCATCCTCAACCGTTTCTTGAAAGAGATAATCGTTGGGATTCTGGGAAAGGTAGCCGATATGCCGCGCCAGTTCGGGCAGAGCAGCTGCCCTGGTGTCTATTCCCCGTACGAAAACCCTGCCCCGGTCAGGCTTTAACAGCCCGGCTGCCAATTTTAAAAGCGTAGTCTTACCCGCTGCGTTTCCTCCTATAATAACCGCGAAATCGCCCGGGTCAACCCTGAGGCTGACTCCCTTTAAGGCCTCCCGGCCCCTGGGATAAGTGAACCATATATCTTTGGCTTCCAGCACAGGAGTAATGCGGCTGCTCTTTTTGGTTTCGCTTCGGACGGGCGGGGCAGGGGAGGATGGATGCGAATAAAGGAGCGACGGTTGTGAGGCTATCATTTCATGTAAGGCCGCACGCCCCTCCTTTACCGTCAGGGGAACGATCGGGTGGTCGAGCAGGGCAAAAAATCTGGTTACCGGGGGTGTAAAGGGCTTCCGGTTAGCGATCTGCCAGCGCACCGCCTCGGCTGCCGGTTTATTACAAATGATTTCTCCCTTTTCCATTAGAACCATACGATCGGCCAGATGGATGCACCTTTCCAAACGCTGCTCGATAAGGAGCACCGTATAGCCTAATTCTTTATTCAGGCGCTCAACCAGGTTGAGGAATTCTTCAGCGCTCAAGGGGTCCAGCTGGGAGGTGGGTTCATCCAGGATCAGGATGCCCGGCTGCATGGCCAGCACCGCGGCCAGGGCCACTTTTTGCTTTTGTCCGCCGGAAAGATTGGCAGTATGTTCGCTTTTTAGATGAGACAAATCGAGAAAACTCATCACCTCGGCAACCCGACGAAACATTTCCGGCTGCGGCAGTCCCAGATTCTCCAGGCCAAAAGCGATTTCCGCTTCCACTGAAGTCATGATCAGCTGTTTTTCCGGATCTTGAAACACCATGCCAACTTTCGAGCACCATAAATGGCTTTCGGCTGCTGGATGCTCCTTCCCGTTAAAGAATATCCTTCCCTTGAACTTTCCACCGTAAAAATCGGGAATCAAGCCGGCCAGAACCCGGGCCAGGGATGATTTACCCGACCCGGTACCGCCGGCCAGCAGGAGAAACTCTCCGCCTCCCAGAGAAAGATTGACATTTTTAAGCGCCGGGAACTGCTTTTCCGGGTAGTAATAACTTATATTCTGGATTTCAAGGCGGGACAATGATTCCACCCCCATCTATAGCGCCGTTTGGACAGGAACAGCATTTAGATTCTAAAGATTATTTAAGCTAAAGGATCTTTCCAGGATTCTCTTCACCAAAACACTTTCTTATGAATAATATAAAAATAGGATGAACCGGATCAAAACAAGCCCTGACAGCTTATATCTTGGACCGTAGAAGGGCCGACCATTTCCACACCCAGCTCAACAACACCGGTATGGCCAGGAGTAGCACAATCGCAGCCAGCCAGGTTGCCGCCTCATTGCTTTGCGCCAGTTTTCCCAGGCGAGGATAATAGATAAATTCAATGTATCCAGTGCTCTTGGCGAAGACGGCCATTACCAGTGTCATAAAGCTCATTAACAGACAGACCGTATCTCGCGGCCGCCAAAGCTCACGGCGGTAGCGGGAGCGGGGGCCAAAACCGAAAGCCCGGGCCTGCATGGCTTCAGCGGTATTAAACGATCCCTCCAGGGTAGATGTCAGCACTACGCGGAATATCTGAGAGTATTTATTTACCCTTTCGCTCAGCTTGCCAGAGCTGAAATCCACACCTCTCATCTGCTGCGCCTCGCGGGCGGCGGCCAGGTCACGGACCACGGTTGGGAACAGTCTGGTAGCAAGGGATACCACCAATCCGGACTTATAGGCTATGCGCGCCATATAACCGAGCAGCAGGTCAGGATTCAGGATCTCGTTGTAGAGACAAAACAAGGTCATAAGAATCATCAGCCGGATTCCCATTGTTGCTCCATAGCAAAGCGCTTCCAGGCTGATCTCTACCTGACCCCACAGGGGCAGACTGGGACCATGCCAGATGACCGTCGCGCCGGCATGTATGACTAAAGGGTTGACGATCATGATAACCAAAGTTGCCCAGATACCGACCCGCAGCATCCGTTCTCCTTTCTCAAATGCACCGGCCGCAGCCAGGTTTAGCAGTGTTATCAGGAAAATGCCAACCAGGAACAAGGGATGATCGGAAATCATGGTTATGACAAAGAGGACTGCTATATAGAAAAGGTTTACGACCGTATGCAAAGACTGAAGAAAAGTTTCTCGATGTTCGTATACCAATTTAACAGCCATTTGTACTCCCCGCTTTAGCAAAGCATTGTCGATTGCCGGCTATTAACAGGCAAGCCCTGAAGGCTTGCCTGTCATGCCTTGTAGGCAATTATATTTTTAGGTTCAAAAAATTGGTGATTACAGCGCAGGCTTCAGCCCTGGTGGCGCTGCCCTGCGCTTTAAACTCGCCGTCAGGGTAGCCTCCGATCAAGCCATGCTTGACCGCCACCACCACGAAGCCCCGGGCCCAGTCAGATATGCTCGCGTCGTCAGTAAAACTGGTCTTTTCGCCTGTGCAGGCCTTGGCCTCGTCTTGTTTGCCCAGGGCGTTTACCAGGATAACCGCCACCTCTTCACGGGTCACTTGACGGTCCGGGCCGAAGATGCTGCCATAACCCCTTATTATGCCCGCATGGACAGCATTCTCAACGGCCTGGTAAAACCAATCTTCGGAAGCAACGTCGCTGAAATCCGGAACTGCAGGGCTGTAGTTGGACAAATTCAGCACCTTGTCAAGTATGGAAACGAACTCCGCACGAGTGATCTGGTTCTCAGGCTTGAAAGTTCCGTCGGGATAACCGTTGACATATCCCAACCGGTAAATTTTCATTATGGCATCGCTTGCCCAGAAGGAGGCCGGCACATCAACAAACTGGAAATACTGGGGATTCGCCTGTGGAAAATCAGTCTCCTTTATTATCAGTGCAAACCTGGTGAGATGGTCTACGCTCACCGTGATGGTGCCCCCATTTATGGTGCCTCCCAGGTCCACCCATTTTGAGGAAGCCGCGTCATAGTAATACACAGATGGCTTTTGTCCCTCGGGCAATGCTGCCGGGTCAAAACTGAAGGTCAGCGTCACCGGTTTGTTAAACTTGTAGCTGCTGAGGCCCCCAATGGTAAACTCAAATGCATAGCCCAGCAGCCTGAATCCTTCTGGAGCAAGCGGGGGGCTGCCCACCTTCTGGATTGAAACATCCAGCCCTTCGGTTCCATTCAAAGCGTCAGGAGGAATGTCGATAGATGCGTCATCGCCCAGCCCTATTTTACCGCCTGCAGCCGGATAAACAGTGGCATTACCGGTGGTGCTTGTAGCAGCTTGTTGATTAGATGCGCCAACACCGCCCCCGGAGCCCGGTTGGCCATAGATTGGCGCCTCCTGGTCCATGCTGTTGCTGAAATACCAGACTATCCTGTCTTCGCTGGAAATTGGGTAGTCTTTGGCCAGAACCAGGGGCGATGAACCGTTGACGGTATACATCCATCCCGTCGTTCCAGTGCTTGCCTGCCCGGCTATGGAGTCCACGAAACCAGCCCAGGTTGGTGACATGGTATAGGACAAGCCGGTGGCGTCAAGAGCTCCCAAAGCCGTCAGGCCCCATGTATTACTCGAATATACAGTCACGTTGGTAGGACCAAAAAGACCTTCTCCATTCTTGCCCACGACTTGAATTCCCGGAGAGCATGATAATGAGCTGCCACCAGATCCGCCTCCTGCCCCCGCGGCTATATTGATGCTGCCCCGGTAGGGGACCACGTCAGGATAGCCATCGCTGCTCTGGTTGGTAACAACATAGCTCAAAGTCCCGGCCGTAAGGTTGGGAATAGCTATCTGTCCAAAGCTGCTGGTATAGGTGGTTCCCCCGGCCTGCACCGTGTAATCGCCAATGGCCGTAGCTTCGGCGCCGGAAAGGTCCTGCAGCCCGGTGAGCCAATCATTTTTTTTAGCGGAGATGTTTAAGGTGACGGTCTGGCCCGCCGTGGGCGCCTGGGGCGATGCGCTCACCACCGGGAAAAAGGTTTTGGCCGCATAGGAAGGGGGGGCTTCATAGGCCCCTATGTAAAATACGACCTGATCACCGTCGGCGATGTTGTAGCCGCCGGGAGTGCTGGATAGCGCTACCGGGTCGATGATTCCGTTTCTGATTACGTAGTAGAACCAGCTTGTATCGGTGTTCGCAGCCACTCCAGCAAGGCCGCTCTCACCGTTGATACTGGTGATAAATCCGCCCGGAGCCACCACATTCCCGCTGCCCACCGCCTGATTCAAGGCGTCCAGGGCGGTGCCGGAAAGGCTGACCGTGGCGTCCACCGGAGTGCTGGTAATTCCCTCGACCCTTACCCGGACGCTGCTGTTTGCTGCCTGGCCTACTGTGATGCTGCCCCGGTAGGGGACCACGTCAGGATAGCCATCGCTGCTCTGGTTGATAACGACATAGCTCAAAGTCCCGGCCGTGACGTTGGGAATAGCTATCTGTCCAAAGCTGCTGGTGTAGGTGGTTCCCCCGGCCTGCACCGTGTAATCGCCAATGGCTGTAGCTTCGGCGCCGGAAAGGTCCTGCAGCCCGGTGAGCCAATCATATTTTTTAGCGGAGATGTTTAAGGTGACGGTCTGGCCCGCCGTGGGCGCCTGGGGCGATGCGCTCACCACCGGGAGAAAGGTCTTGGCCGCATATGAAGGGGGGGCTTCGTAAGCCCCGATGTAGAATACGACCTGATCGCCGTCGGCGACGTTGTAGCCGCCAGGAGTGCTGGAAAGCGATACCGGATCGATGGTTCCGTTTCTGATCGCGTAGTAGAACCAGCTGGTGGGTGGATTGACTGCAGCGTTTCCGGCTTCACTGTTGATGCTGGTGATAAATCCGCCCGGCGCTACAACGTTCCCGCTGCCCACCGCCTGATTTAAAGCATCCAGGGCGGTGCCGGAAACGTTGACCGTGGTATCCACCGGGTTGCTGGTAATTCCCTCGACCCTTACCCGGACGCTGACCTCGGAGGAGCCGCCTCCACCACCACCTCCGCCGCTGCCCGTCGGAAGGATTCCCAGCAGTTTATAACTGTACAGAGCCCAGGTTGCATCCATGACATTCCTGCTGGAGCCAAAACTGCCATCAGCGTTTAAGGCATCATTATTCAGATAATCAACCGCACTCTTGCCGTTATTGGTCCAGGCTGCAGCGGGGTTAAGACCCAACGCATCCTGCGTGGCAATAGCCTCGGCCGCGTCAATCAATGGGTCGTCCATAGCCGCACTAAAACTTCCGTCCGCTGACTGCTGTTGTTTCATCCAGTCGCAGCCGCTCGTGATAGCCTGTCCCACCGGGGAATTGGGATCGGCTCCTGGCGATAAGTAGTTAAGCGCCCGCACGGCCTGGGCGGTGACCATAAAATCGGCCCAGGCCCCGGTAGCTCCATTCTGAGCATTTAATATATAGTTCTGAGCCCAGACGGAGTCAACAATGCCTATACTGCCTTCCCTGCCCAGCAGTTCGTAGGCGGGGATGATACTATAAACGCTGCTGTCATTCTGGAATGAACCATCATTATTTTGTCGATTGGTGATAAGGGTTTGCAGCTGATCCGCCAGGCTGTTCTCACCCATTTTCCGCATGGCGATCAGGTCCTGGGCGAGATACTTCACTGGTCCTGAGGTATTGCTGATATCCTGTTGGACCAGGTCTTTCACAGCGTCTGGCAAGGCTACCGAGTTGTGCTGCCAGGCACTCACATCCACTCCGGCGGCATTAAGGACGTATGCGTCAAATGGTCCTAAACCCGCCATACCCCGCGGGGCACCGTTGGTTTCGTAATCAGTCTTAAGGAACGTCACCGCTTTGTCGGCCAGGTTTTCAGTGTCCGCTTGCACCTGACTGATGCCTATCTGTAAAACCATGGCCGAGCAGAGCATTATTGCAATCATGATAAGTGCCAGGGGTTTATAATACCTGTGATTTCTCCGCATGGAGATCTACCTCCCTTCAATAAAAGCGCTGTTTTAAAAAAATAACCGGTCTTATTATCAGACCGGGGCTGCTCGTTCTTCAAAAAAATTCAGCATGCTGACACCCCCTATCTCGCGTAGGTACCTGATGTCCATGGAACAGGCTGGTTTCCTGGCTCGGCTTCATCTCCAACTCGCGTCTTCCCAGGCTTTGCCCAGTGACCTCTCGCGAGGTGGATCCCCCTTACAGTGGCGCGACCGCTCCGGAATTGCACCGGATTCCCATTTAGCTTTTATTCAAGCCACCTTGTTCCAGATACAAAAATGTAATTCAATTAAAAGCCTGGTATGTTGATATCAACCTATACTGCGATTATTCTTGGACAGCTTTCTTTTATAAACCGCTAATAATAAAATCGAAGCGATAAGGATCGCCGGAATTAACAACCTTGTAGCCGCCAGTAGATCATCTGCACGATCGGCCGTAAGCTTCACCAGCAAGACCTGTTTGGCGCCGTTTACAGGTGATATCTGCTCACCGGCCAGGACATAAGCTCCATCTACGGTCTGCTGTGCCGAGTAAGCGCAGCTGCCGCACAGATCCGTGAGTATTCTTTCATCCAGCGTTTCGCCTAAAGGGGCGGTCTTTAGTATATAAAGATCATGCACGCCATCAGCAGACTCCTTCTTGCCAACCAGGATGTAATTATCTTCCCCGGCTTGTACAAGAGCATAGGCAGAGGAGTAGGAATCCGCGCCGTATATTTTCTCCCAGGTCGGGTTGCCCAGGGAATCTGTTTTTACCAGGTAACTCTTCAATCCGCCCCCAGTGGCACCGATCACCGCCGTTTCACCTGCAACCAGATAACCCCCATCAGCGGCCGGCTGCAGGGACCAGCCGTAGGTGTCATCGCTCCTGCCTATTTGGCGCTCCCATAGCAGACCACCCTCCGCATCGGTTTGGAACAGGTAAACCCTGGTTTTTCCCGACCCGGTTGAATCGGTATTGCCCGCCACTGTAAACCCGCCTTCCGGTTTTTTTATCAGGGCGTAGGCACAGTCAGACCCCTTACCACCGTAGGTCTTTTCCCAGGTTTCCTGCCCCTCTGAATTAAGCCTGATCAGGTAGGCATCATAGATACCGGCGCCGTATGATTCAGTGCCGCCCGCCACTAGAAAGCCCCCGTCCGCCGTCTCGACCACCGCTGCTCCATAGTCACAGTAGGGTCCGCCAAAGTTTCTCTCCCAAACCTTGCTACCGCTGGCGTCCACTTTCGCTACAATCACGTCATGGTCGACTCCGGTTTTTGACTTGGTATCACCCACCACGACCGCCCCGCCGTCGCTGGTTTCGATCACTCCGAAACCACAGCTGTAGCCGTTGCCTTTAAGTACGGTCCCCCGGGTTTTATTGCCCAGTTCATCCACCTTGAACAGAAAAATGTCAGACCCGGACCCAATCTGGCCTTTAGTCCATCCGGTCAGCAGGTAGCCTCCGTCCGAAGTCGGCTGTACACAGCGCGCGGTGCCGTCGCCGAGCATCCTTGCCCACTGCACTTCCGAAAGCGGTTGGGCAGCGGCCATAGCTGCCCGAGTCAGGGAAAAAAACGTCACCAGGATCATGGATAATATAAGGAATTTTTTTATCATAGGTGCTCACCCTTACTGCCGAGAATCAGGAGAAGCCGGGAAATCCAGGCTTTCTATATATTGAACATGCATCTTTTTCTGGTAATAATTGAGGATTTTTAGCGTATGGGAGCCCAGGGCGCCGCAAAAGAGCAGATTTCCCAGTGCCCGTATACTGTCAAAACTGAATCCCGCGATCCAGAGGGCTGTGTATCCTTGCCATGTCAAAGGCTGCATGAAGGTGGTCCACTGCCAGATGTCCATTATCGCACCGTAAAGGTATCCCCAGGCTGAGCTGATTATGGAAAAGCATAAAGGTTGGGCGTCTGGCCAAATGCGCCTGAGCAGGGCTCCCGAAAAACCAATAAGTCCCCATGACAACATCTGAAAAGGCGTCCAGGGGCCTTGCCCCATAAAGAAATTAGAGATGAATGGGGTCATCGCTCCCACAAACACGCCCACCCTTGATCCCATGGTATAGCCAACCATAAGGGGCAGGAACATGGTCGGTTGAAGGAAAAGCATCCCGACTCCGGTAGCAGCGCGGCCGGCTGCACTTATAGCGGTCAATGCCCCTATCAAAGCGATCTGACGGGAATTGAGATTATCTTTCTTTTCCACCCGGTAAACCATCAGGATGATTACTACAACAGCGCCCGCCGTGGTGATCAGGCCCCAGTCGATTTTCACAAACACACCCCCGAATAAAGTTATTTCTTTAACTTATCCCATGAAGGCGGCTCCTGGTCCATGCTCTCGCTGAACCACCAGATCACCTTATCTCCATCTTTGACCGGATGCTTGTCGGCCAGGTGCATTGGTATCTCGCCGTTGACCATGTACATCCACCCCGAAACCCCCTTGCAGGCCTGCCCGCCAATGGAGTCCACAAAGTCCGGCCACATAGGTTTCATACCGTAAGAAAGGCCGGTAGCATCCAAGGCCCCCAGGGCAGTGATCCCCCACCGATTGCCGGGAGTCACATTTACCGCTGCCGGGGGATACAATATCTCGCCCTTTAGACCCACCACGGCTATATACACCCTGCACCCGGGCTGTTCTGGCGGATTCTGTACAGGACTATCCGCCTTGACCGGGGCCTCAGGGGCTGATTCCGTTTGCTCCGTCTGATATTTTGTTTCACTTGTAGCGGCGGGGCTTTGGGTAGCTGCCTTATCCTCGACCGCGATTGCTTTTTCCGGCGCCGGTGTGTCCCCGGTTACGCCCACAGACGTATCAGTTTTGGCCAATTGTCCTGAACCGCTATGGTTCGAATCCACAACGGTCGGCACGATGATCGCTGCGAGAATCAATAGCAAAGCCAGAAGATAAAAGGCCCTCTTTTTATTCATTCTTTGTCCTCCTTACTGCAGCCGGCTCTAATGCTTCAACTTGCCAGTTCCCGCCGGTGGAGCTGTAGTCTGGGAAGTGAGTACGGTGCAGGCGTCCAACACCCAGATGGCGTCCATAATGTTCTGGCATCCCCCCAGGCTGCCGTTAGTATTTAAAACTTTCTGCCTCATATAATCTACGGCGGTCTTAACCGAGCCACTGACCCAAAGGTCGGGCTTCAGCCCAAGCTTTTTAAGGGTTATGATTATCTCGGCGCTGTCAATCGCCGGGTCATCCATCCCCGCAAAAAAGCCTCCGTCACTCTGCTGATACCTGGACAGCAGAGTTAAACCCTGCTGTATGGCCGCCTGCACCTCAGGGTCGTTCTTCTGGGAATCCAAAACCGACAAAGCCCTTACAGCCTGGCAGGTCGACATTATGCCAGGGTCAACTTTTCCCTTCCATTTGTAGGATCCCCAACCGTAAAAACTGCCATCTGATCCCCGGGCTATTTGAGCCAACAGGTACGCTCTAGTTGTGGAAGTTTCCACAGTTTCCAGATACTCGCCCCTGCCCAAAAAGTCGTAAGCGGCATAGTTGCTGAATATGTTGCCATCAAAACCGGATTTGTTATGTCTTTTCTGCAATATCTTCAGAATCTGGTCAGCCAGGTCGGAGCGTTGGATAGTTTTCATTGCCAGCAGATCCTGAGCGAGTTGCTTGGCCGAAACATCAGCCGGGTGATCAATATCCTGTTTAACCAGTTTTATTACTGCGTCCTGGAGGGAAATGCCCGAATGACGCCAGCCGCTGGTATCTACTTTTGCTGTTTTCAGGATGTAGAAAGCGTAGGTACCCACCCCCATATCACTATTGCGCGCCCCATTGGTTTGAAAGTCCCGGTGCAGCAACTCTACCGCCCTGGCTGATAACTCCGCCAGGCTGACGCTATCAGCACGAGCGGTTCCCACCGGCGGCATAAAAGGCGATAGTGCAGCTGTTATCACCAGCACTCCGACCAGGGTTAAAACCGTTAGTTTTCTCTTTACTACCGACAAAACAATCTCCCCCTATCAATAATTTGACGACTCTATAAGCAAAGGATCATAACTCGCCAATTCCAGGAATCTCTTTTGCCTTGCATCTTTCGGGTCCAGGCATAAAAGCTGTATATCGTCCTCATCCTCGGCTGCGGTAACCTGCATTCTTTTTTCTGGATACCGGTGAAAACTGTAGATAGCACTCCCCCCGGGGAAAGACGAGGCCGTCTCTCCTCCCCACTGGTTGGATACCACCAGATGTACCTGCATTTCCACCATACGGGCCTCCCACAGATAGCGGTTCTGCCTTTCCATCCACAGGGAGGGAGCGCAGACCAGGTCCGTGCCTCTTTTGGCCAGGGCGTGCATGCATTCAGGAACCAGCAGATCGGTTCCCATTAATAAGCCAACCCTCGCAAAGGGCAGGTCGTAGCTGAAAAAACCGTTTTCCCCGGCGCATGCCCAGCTGCGGTCCGATTGGGATAAATGGACTTTGCGGTACTTGCCCAACAATCCCTTGGGTCCAATGAGTACGGTGGTATTGTAGTATGATTCATTTTCCCGTTCAGCCATTCCAAAAATAATGTAGACATCTCTTTCCCTGGCTTTGCGCTCTATCGCTTCTACAGTCGGACCGGGAATTTCCTCGGCTGCCCGCCAGGCTTCATCCCGGTTCTTGATCAGGCCGGCGGTCGCCAGTTCGGGGAACACCAGGAGCCTTAGCCCCGGCCTGTAGTCTGCGGCCGCCATACACGCCTTATCAATCATGGCCAACATCTGCTCCCTATTTTCTGCCGGACTAAGCGGCAGGGGCCGAAACTGCAAGGATGCCGCTGTGAACGGATCCGCTGGGGGAAGTTCGAGCAGATTATCCGTTTCGACGTGTGACGAATATGGATCAAGGGCGATGTCGGTATAGAAATGGGGCCGGCGGGCCGCTAATCGGTCCTGGACCTTGCTTGAGAACAATACCTGACCGGCCGGTATTGATAAATCCCCGTAAACAACTTTATCCTCTGGCGAACTTACCTGTGTCTCAACGATACCTTCAGGGTTGATGATGAATGATTGGGCCTGGGTGCAATCCAGGGACTTGTCAATCCCGGTTCGGTTGCAGGCCAATACGTATATTCCGTTCTCCAGTGCCCGCGCCCGCCAAAAGTGGTCGGGGGGATGACCCTGGGGAGGCCAGTTGGCCAGCACCAGCAGCAAGCGCGCCCCATTCAGAGCTGCCAGTCTGGCAGGCTGATACCAGAATGCATCAGAGCAGATGATCAGCCCCATTTTTCCATACACTGTCGAACAGACCAGGACGGGCAGGTTTCCCCGGGCTGACCAGCGATTTTCCTTATAGGCAGGGGCAAGTTTCCGGGCCTGCCCCAAAACCGTCCCTTCAGGACCGATCAAGACCCCCGCATTATAAACAACACCGGTCTCCCGGTCTATTTCAGGCAGCCCGAACGCGATATAGGCTTTATGTTTCCGAGCCAGCCTACCGAATTTATCAGTGGCCGGGCCGGGAATCGCTTCTGCCAGGTGTTCAATCTCACTTTTTCCTGAAAACGAGTACCCCGACAATGCCAGTTCCGGGTTGACAATGATCCCGGCCCCCGCCTGGGCGGCTTTCTCGTTCAATTCCAATAAGCGGCTCAGATTATATTCCCTATCATTCCAGGCGATAGAAGCGTGAACAAGAGCCACTTTTACCGTATTTGGTTTATCGATTTTTTCAATTATAGATACTTTTGAATCGACTATTTCCATTTCTTAAGATCCTCCTATAAACCCGGCCTGGTAGTATTGCGTCAACTACTCCACTCTGTAGGTAACCCAGATTCCAAACCCAAACAGAACAATACTGTAAACCGTGACAATTAGAAAAGATGTTAAAGGAAACCCGGCACCCAGGGCAATCGCCCGAAGCGCGATCGCTGAATGAGTTAGCGGGAGAAGCATGATTATGTTGGAAGCAATCGGAGGAAGAACATCCAACTGGAAGAAGGTCCCGCATAGGAAACTCATAGGCAGGATCACAAAGGTGCCAAAATTCGCCATCTCTTCGTGGGAGTTTACCACCATTGCGGCTACCACACCCAGGGAAGCGAATAAAAAGCAGGTGAGAAACAGGGTTATTATAAAATATAAATTGCACTGCAGGTGGGCGCCAAAAAGGTAGGACATGATTAAAATAACTGCGGATGAAAACAGTCCGCGCATACATCCGCCCAGTACATTGCCCAGGACAATGGACCAGACCCCGATGGGGGCAACCAGGAATTCCTCGAATGACCGGTGGTAAAGCCGGCTGATGTTGAGAGAAGCGCCGGTCGCATTATAGCTGCCATTCATGGCGCTCACGGCCAAAATTCCCGGCACCACAAAATCAAGGTAAGTCACCCCTCCCAACTGGATGTTTCTGCCCAGGCTCCATCCAAAAGCCATTAAGTAAAGCAGGGGGCCGACTATGCTCCCGGCAAAAAATCCCGGTAGTTTTTTACGTAAAAGCATCATTTCCCGGTAAAAAACCGTATAGGCTCCGAACATCTCATTCACCCACTTTTCGGCCTGTCAATTCTATAAAAACGTCTTCCAGACTGCTTTCCCTGACCAGGGCATCACGGTCCAATTCAGCGATGTACCTGGCGGCGGCTTCCCGGTTTTCAAATACGCGGTATTCTGTGCCGCATTGATTGGGGACCTCCACGACCACTTTGCCCACTTTCGCTTTCAATTCGTCAGGTGTGCCCAAAGCAATCAATTTTCCCTGATTGAGAATGCCAACCCGGCTGCATATCTGTTCGGCTTCCTCTATGTAATGCGTGGTTAAAAGAACCGTGACACCCTGAATGTTGAGACGCCTGAGTAGATCCCAGATCTGTCGTCGTACCTGGGGATCAAGCCCCGCCGTAGGTTCATCCAGAAAGAGGATGCTCGGCCTCTGCATCATGGCCCGGGCAATCATCAAACGCCTTTTCATCCCCCCGGAGAACTCATTCACCGGGCTTTGGGAGCGATTTTCCAGCTCTACCAAAGCAAGGAGTTCTCTTATCCGGATGCTCATTTCCCGGCCCGGGATCTTGTGCAGCATTCCGTGCAGCACCAGGTTTTCCCGGGCGGTCAGGTCTGAGTCCAGGGTTAACTGCTGGGGCACAACCCCAAACTCCTTTTTCACCTTTACTGAATGGCGGTTAACCTCCTGGCCGCTTATGAAAACCTTACCCGCGGTCGGCCTGGCCAGGGTGGTAAGAAGGCGAAAGGTGGTTGTTTTACCAGCACCGTTGGGACCCAATAATCCAAAGACTTCTCCCTGGTTTATCGTAAGACTCAAGTGGTCCAGGGCCTTGATTTGACCATAGCTCTTGCAAAGTCCGCATATTTCAATCACCTGCAGTCACTTCCCGCCAACATTCTTTGATACAAATTCTGCCTCCTCTTGCGCCACCCGTCAGACGGCATTCATATCACTTCTAATCACCATCTAAGCTGAACGATTTACTTTTTGCTTGCCCTCCCGAGGGTAAGCACCTTTCCAACCATATTAGGTTTTAATAATAAGAGACTAAAAAAAATAGAACTCCTTCCGAAACTACGGAAGGAGTGATAATCATTATTGAACCAGGCAGCCGACGCATGGTTCTCCCATCACCCCCCTATCAACCGTAGGTTTGACCGGTGACTTGGAACAGGCAGGTCTCCTGACTCGTTATCATCTGCACCCTCAAGTCTTCCCGGCGGTTTTACTGCCAGTGACATGGTTTGAGGGCCATCCTCCTTACAGTGGCGCGACCGTGCCGGATTTGCACCGGCTTCCCTTTTCACTTACCCTCTTTCAGGGTAAACACCTGTTCCACTTATTCTGTTGAAACTCGCGAGATTTAAAAAACCCCATCAGAAATTATGTCTGATGGGGCTCTACGGCTCTCTGCAACAAAAAACTCCTTCCGGACTACGGAAGGAGAGATATTCGTAAATGAACCATCTATAGGCAAACGCCGCATGGCTCTTGAATCACCCCCCTATCAACCGTAGGTTAGACTGGTGACTTAAGAACAGGCAGGTTTCCTGACTCGGGATCATCTAAACCCTCAAGTCTTCCCGGCAGTTTATGCCAGTGACATGGTTTGAGGGTCATCCCCCTTACAGTGGCGTGACCGTGCCGGATTTACACCGACTTCCCTTTTCACCCGCCTCCTTTATGAGAGGCAGGCACCTGTACTAACTTATTCAATTCTGTATTCAAATTATAAAATATTAAAGTGAATAAAAGCAAATACTTATCGCAGTCTTTATAGAAATGATGCCGGGTGCGATTTGGTTGGTGGTTGGCGCCTGCTCTACATAAAAATTAGGCTTGAACATCTACTTTATAAGAGAAGAAACCCATGCGTTTATTGTTGACGATTTGAGCGTAAAGTGCCTATAATCAACATGCAAATAAATATTTCCTCGTTAGGTGAGGCTACTATATAGACATATGCCACTGCCCCGAAACGTCGAGAGACGCCAACGGGTGAACAGGTACTGCCGGATTAAGGCTTTACTTAATGTGGCTGGAGGAAACTCCTAGCTATACAGTGTTAAAGCTCAGACGAGAGAGGATAGTTGGTATCCGTACGAACACGCCCGAAACCGGGATTGTTTAGCACGAAAAGGATCTCCTCACTCGGAGGTCCTTTTTTACTTTTCGACCCGACCTCAACTTGTGCTTCTCACCCATTGCGAATTTTCACCTGGTAAGTTTTCATTCCATACAATGTTGTAATGGATCTTTTCCGGTCGTGTAAACGATTGGGCTTGCGGATATAGGGGGGATAAATGATGCTGAAGATCTTGAATAAGGCGATATACAGCGACACCAGCCACGAATTCTATATCAGCGAACTTATTGGACGGAAGGTCTATGACAACTATGGTCATAAGGTAGGCCAGGTAAAAGATCTGGTAGCGGTCTGGGAGGCTGCCAACCCGGACGTAGTGGGTATTAAAATGGCTTCGAGCACGGAAATTGTTCCCTTGGATCTGGTGGCCGAATTCGGCCGGCAGGCGATATATCTCAAGAGCCGCATAAGCCAGGATCAGGTTCGCCAGGTTTTTGACAATGAAATATTTGTGAATCGCTGGCTTTTGGATAAACAGATCGTAGATATCCGTGGGGCCAAAGTAGTGCGGGTCAATGATATAAAACTTCGCTGGAGCAGCGTTGACGGGAAAATAAACATCTCTCTGGTAGCGGTTGATATCGGCCTCAAGGGGATGCTGCGCCGTATGGGATTAAAAAAGCTGTCCCGCCACGCTGCCGAAAAACTTCTCATCTGGGAGCATTTTAAACCCTTGACCACTCGCACTGCCAATCTGGAGCTGGTAGTGCCGGCCGAATATATCGCCAAAATGCATCCGGCGGATATTGCCGATATCATTGAAAACCTGGATACCGGCCGGCAAATGGAGGTGCTGAGTTCCCTTGATACCGACACGGCGGCCGATACGCTGGCCGAGGTGGAGGCGGAGGAACGCAGCCAGCTGGTGGAATCCCTCAATGCCGAGCAGGCCTATGTATTGATTGAGGCTATGTCCCCGGATGATGCCGCTGACGTTTTAAGCGATCTGCCGGCCGGCAAGCGAGCCGCGATCCTGAAATTGATAGATCCCGAATTTGCCACCGAACTCGAGGGGCTTATGCAATACCCGGAAGGTACGGCAGGTTCACTGATGACTACCGAATTTTTGGTCTTCAATAAAGATACGCCGGTAAAACAGGTTTATACGCAGCTTCAGGAGGAGCAGCCTGATTTTGAAACCTGGAACGAGTTGTTCATAGTCGATGAGGACAACTGCCTTACCGGGGTAGTTCCTCTCAGGGATCTGGTAGTATCACCCCTGGACACCAGGCTGGGCGATCTGGTTAACGAGACGGTGCGGCTTACGGCACAGGACGATTACGGCAAGGTTCTGGAATATACGGTTAAATACGGTCTACTGGCTTTGCCGGTAGTTGACGAACGGGATCGTCTGATCGGAAATATTACGGTTGACGATGTGCTGACTTCCCTGGTGGAAGACCCCCGCAACCGAAGGCGGCTGGAGGACGATTCCTATCTGTCCATATTAAAGACTTTGAAGAAATGATCCGGGAAGGGCGGAGCAGGTATGGTTGAAAAAATTAAAAACAAAGTCTGGGCCCCTTTCCTGGTCTTCCTGGCCGTGGCCGGACCGGGGATAATTACCGGCAGTGTTGACAATGACGCGGGAGGCATCACTACTTATTCGGTGGCCGGGGCCCACTACGGGTACAACCTGCTGTGGACGCTGGTGCCGGCTTTTTTGGCCCTGGTGGTAGTGCAGGAGATGAACGCCCGCATGGGCATGAAAACCGGCAAGGGTTTGGCCGATCTGATCCGGGAAAGCTTCGGCATTAAAATCATGCTGTTTATATTTATCTGCCTGTTTATAGCCGACATCGGCAATACCACCGCCGAGTTTGCCGGAGTAGCTGGTAGTATGCAGATATTCGGCCTGAGCAAGTACATAGTGGTTCCATTGAGCGGGCTGGTAGTATGGTTCCTGGTGGTAAAAGGCAATTACAAAATAGCCGAAAAAGTGTTTTTGCTGTTAAGCGCCTTCCTGCTGATGTATGTTGTTTCGGCATTGATGGCTCGCCCCGATTGGGGCGAGATAGGGACGGCTATGGTGCATCCCAAGTTTTATGGCGGTGATGAAGAATATTTGGGGCTGGTAATAGGCGTCATAGGAACCACAATTGCCCCCTGGATGCAGTTTTATATGCAGTCGGCGGTAATGGAAAAGGGCTTAAGTGTGGAAGAGTACCGCTATGAAAAATGGGATGTGATCCTGGGAGGCGTGGCGACTGTAGTAGTGGCTTTCTTTATAATGGTGGCCTGCGCCGCCACCCTGAACAAAGCGGGGATCACCATCAATGAAGCCAAAGACGCGGCGGCCGCCTTGAAGCCCCTGGCCGGTTCCATGGCTTCGGTTATTTTTGCTGCAGGGCTTTTCATTGCCTCGATATTTTCGGCTACTATTCTGCCGCTGGCCACTGCTTTCTATATCTGCGAGGCTTTTGGGTTTGAGGCGGGGATAAACAAGACCTGGAACGAAGCCCCGGCTTTCTACTGGCTGTTTACCGGAATCATTCTTATTTCCATGGCTATCATTCTTATTCCTGGTGCTCCTTTGATCAGGATAACTCTCTGGACCCAAATCCTGAATGGAATACTCCTTCCGGTGGTTCTGATCTGTATGATTCGCATGGTAAATAATTCTGATATTATGGGCGAGTATACCAACAAACTGTTTTCCAACATAGTTGGCTGGGCGACTATTGTACTGTTGATCGGGCTTACCGGTTATCTGGTTGCTATGCCGATAATACAAAAGTATATACACTAACAGTTAAGCGTTTAAAAAAGCGGTTGTATTAATATGACACCAAACCAAATGCCAATGATAAGAGGAAGAAAGGGCATAATACCGTTTATTCTTCGGGTATTAGGAAGACTCCGTTTCGTTTATTCGCAGTACCAGCCTATATTGGAGCTTTCTTATATCCTATTACCTATCGAAAAGCCGCAGATTGGCCAAAAAAACGCATGATGAATGGTTTTTACCAGGTAATCATCTGCTTTTTTACAAGGGCTTAGAACTTTCGCCTATATCCCAACCCCGGCTGGAAAGCGCCACCACCTCTTTGCGTACACTCCCGTCGATATCATGATCGAGGCCTTTCGTCAACAACCTATCAACCATCATTTCATAGGCCGTTTTAATTAAAGCAGTCGAAGTACTCCCATACTAGCACCGACTGTTAAGATAGATATTCAAAGTGAAATATAGTCAATCCGAACAGCATCTAATGCATTAAGTGGTTTCTGAAAGTGGAGGTGAGTAGAGCATTAAGCCATTCAAAAAATAAACAATAAAAGACAAGGAGCGGAAATACAAATGAAAAAAGTATCTACTGAATTTTACGCGGGTTCTTGGATTATTGGAGGACTTTTGACAATTGTACTGTATGTTTTAAGTTATACTACTGAGGGTAGATCTGACGCTGGTATGTATCGTGCCCTGGCGATGATCCCTATATTATATACAGCTATCGTTATGTTTGTTTTGCTCTACAAAGCCTGGGCTTCCATACAGGATCAATATACCAGGATAACTCCCGGGAAGGCTATAGGCTTTCTCTTTATCCCCCTATTCAATTACTACTGGGCTTTTCAGGCCTATTGGGGTCTGGCCAAAGAGCATAATTTATATCTTAAAAGACATAATCTTAACCTGCCGGAACTCAATGAAGGGTTTTACCTGGCCTACAGTATAGTTTTAATTTGCAATATAATTATAAGTTTTATCCTACCTATCTTGACGATTATAATAGGCATTTCGTTCTGTATTAAAATATCGTTTGATTTGTGCAAGGCGATTAATAATCTCGCTGAAGTGTATCCTTTGGCTTCTTTCGGGAGCGCATCAGGGGACATTCCGCTGGGCGGGCCGGTTTCTATCGGAGTAAATTATGCTGCGGGCAGCATGGATGCATATAACCGGAATAATAAGCCAAGTCAAAGTATATGCCCGAACTGCTCGACCGCTGTTTCACCCGGAAGCCGTTTTTGCCCGGGCTGTGGAGATCCCCAAATGACAAGCACTTTGCCAGCCACATCGGCACAGGTTATTTGCCCCAATCCAATTTGCCGGCACAACAATGAAGCGGGGTCCAGTTATTGTGAAAAGTGCGGAAGCCTTTTGCAGGGGTAATATTTTAGGTGCGATCCAGGTTAAAACTCGCTGCGCTGAATTTTTGAGGCAAATAAACTGTCTCCGGGCTGATATATAGGAAATCGGAGACCCCCTCCACTGGGTAATTCACACTCCGTGTCGGCTCTGGCGAATATTGTGTCAGGGCCGAAAAGATCCTTTTCACCATACCATTTCTCGCCAGCGGCGTATTTTATTTCGTAGGTGCCGCTCGGCACCTGCAATAATACATTCTGTCCCGACCTGACAAAAAGGGTTAAAACGGGTTCTTTTGTATCCCACCTGGCCAGTTTCACGTAATAATGAACCGGATCGGAAGACAGGGCTCCTATCTTCAGGCCGGAATCGGCAGCGCCCGAATAGTATTTGGCGATAGTTCCATTCTCCGGCAGCTGCCTTTCCGTTGTTCCCGCATTTTTGGTTATGGTAGCCGTTTTACTGGCGCCATTCCAAGACAATGATGCTCCGAAAGCCTGACATACATAATTTAGGGGGGCGAGTATCTGCCCATCTTTTATGGTTGCAGGCATATCCGGGGCTGCCGGCTTCTCATTTTTATAGGTCTTTCCGTCAATGAGAAACTTGACCTGAGTACCACCCTCACTCATAAATACCGTTTTCGTTGCGCTCTCATAGTTCACGTTTACTCCCAGGTATTCAGCGGCGAAGGCTATAGGAACCATGGTGCTGCCATTAACAATAACGGCCGGCATATTTGCTCCTGCAGCCTGGCCGTTTACCAGAAACCTTACCTCGCTCACTTTCCCGGGTTTCGATTTGCTGCTCGTACTGCTGCCGCACCCCAAAATAAAAAGCAGAAAGATAATGAAACCAGCCAACCATAAACGATGTTTTAAATGAAGCATACTTCGACCCTCCTATTTATTTTGGGATTTAAGGCTTTTACCTGCTGCCGGGTTCTGTGCCTCTTCTTCCTCGCATAATCCATTATCAGTGCTCAGGCAGACACCTGAATGACCCTGGTAGACCCGCCTGCCATGCTCCCTGCCGATACAACAGGCCGCAGGACGATAATTTATTGCGTCACAAGGCTTTGTCCACCCGCTGGTTCTATTGAACCGGCTGTCGGTCGCTGCCATCGAGCTTGATTTTATAGAGCCTGTCATTGTCGCTGCCATTATGATAATAAATCCATTCGCCGGCAATAATGATATCTTTTGTTTTATCATCATTCAGTTTGGTCTCGCCTTTGCCGTCGGTGGTTATAACATAGAGTTTGCCTTTGTCGCTGCCGTTGCTGAAGAAGACCCAGTCGCCGGCCACATTAATAGAACTTACCCAGGCATCGCTCAATTTGGTTCGGCCGCTGCCATCGGTACGCACCTTGTAGAGCCTGCTGTTATCGCTGCCATTGCCATAGAAAATCCAGTCCCCCGCCACATTGATACAAGTTGAAACATCATCGGTCAATTTGGTCATGCCGCTTCCGTCTATGCGAATCTTTTTATTGTTGAAGAAGACCCAGTCGCCGGCTACATCGAGACAGTATGCACAATCATCGCACAGCCTGGTTCTGCCGCTGCCGTCGGTCCGTATCTTATAGAGCCTGCTGCCATCCCCTTTGTTGCGATAGCTGATCCAGTCGCCGGATACGTTTACGTATTCCGACCGGTCGTTATTCAGCCTGGTCCTGGCGCTTCCATCGGTCCGCATTTTATATATCTTATACTCATCGCCGCCATTGGCATAGTAAATCCAGTCTCCTGCCACATTGATAAAATGTGAACTGTCAGCGCTCAACCGGACCCTTTCACTGCCGTCAGGACGCATTTTATAGAGTTCACCAAGCTCTATATCTTTCCCATACTGGGCCGAGTAGCCGGTAATGGTGCGTACGGAGTAGATGTAACCGTCATCGCCGCTATGAATACTGCCGTAAATCCAGCCGCCTTCCGGCATTATCACGGCCCCGTTGGCTATATTGCCGTGCCCCGCCCAATCTTTGCATTTACCGCTGTTTATGGCTGCCGTAAGGCTATTGGTTATGCCCGGGAGCGGCAGATTTCTGGACTTCATTTCTTCCTTCACCATATTTACAGGCTTCCAATTGTATAGCAAAGCCCAGGCGGAATATATTTTAACACTGGCATCATCGCCATTAATACTTTGCAGTATGGCAATAGCATCCAGAACAGTGGGATTGGCCTGCAAAGCCTGGCGGGCATATTCCCCGGCCTTTTCTCTATCTCCGGCTTCCATATAATATCCGGCCAGGTCAATCAGCAGCCATTCGTTCAGCTTCTTTATATCCACTTGTCTGACGAGCGTATTCGCACCGGCTTTGTCGCCCGTCTTTACCATGGCCGTGGCCGCCAGGATCATTGCCTTTCGGTTCTCTTTATGATTGGCCAATTTATCCCGGTAGACAGTCAGCGCCTGCGCATAATCGGCACCGGCATAGTAGCTGTAGAATTCCAACTGGGAAGCAGTCTGCTTATTGGTAATACTTGAGGCTTTGGCCCGTAATTCGGGCCAGCGTCCCTGATAAATGTCGTTTAATATAAGGTAGGCTTCCTGCTGGTTGCATTCCCTGCCCAGAGAATTAGTCAGGTTGTCAAATGCTTCATCAGCCCGGTTGTTCTGTTTTAGGAAAAGAGCCAGAGCGTTGTAGGGCTGATATGCAGCAGAGTTTTCATGAAAAGCTCTTTGCAGCATGGATTCGGCTGTGGCATTATCTCCTTTTTGCTGATAGGCAAGGGCCGCACCCTGGTAGGCTTCCAGGCAGTCCGGGTTTCTGCTGAATATCTGCAGATAACTATTCCCGGCTTCGTCAAATTTGCCTTGTTCTATGTCTAATCCGGCCTGGCTCAATTGGAGCAAATGGTTTTCATCGATTTTATTGTTTTTGCTCCACCACTTGTCATATGCTTCCTGGCGGGCATTATCATAGTTTCCCTGCAGAGTATAGATGCGGGCCAAAAACAGGTATGCTATGGCTTCATCGGGCTCAGACTTGATGACCGCATTCAATGTTTGGACGGCGTTGGCGTAGTCATTTTCACATAGATATTGTACGGCCAGGTCCAGTTGTTTCTGCGCCCGGGCTCCAGTTCCGTAGTTTAGCCAGCCCCAGATGCCGCCGGTTATTAAAACGATAGCCGCTAAAGCTCCTATAATAATCTTGAATTTCACGCCCGAATCAGGTTTGCTGCCATATGTGTCATGAGCTGCGAAATGCTCCAGGGCCGCTTCTGCCGGCTGATTCATGCTGCTTCCGCAGGCCGTGCAGAAATTGGCGTAATCCTGCCATTGCTTCCCACAGAACGGGCAAGTTTTCATCGGTTCTCCCCTCCATTTACGGCATTATTTCATGCTGTCCCAAAAATGATCCCCCGGGCAATATTGGGACACTGTACATCCCAAATTTTTAATATGTGTTGGAATATTGGCTACCCCCGTTTTAATACTACTTCATCTTCTTCAAGTACTGATTCCACATGGCCAGATTGAGAAGTTGCGCATCCCGGGTTTTTAAAGCGTAATCAAGCAATTCGTAGTTAATGTTGGATTCAAGGCTTTTACCTACTGCCGGGTTTTGAGCATCTTCTTCCTCTTCCAAGTATGAAGATATTCCCCATATCATTTCCAACGCAGCCAGATAATTGTCTGAAATAGTTTCATTAAAGGGATTTAAGCTGCGGGCTTTTGACAGCAGTTTTAACAACTCCCCATAAAGCACGAGAACCTGATGAAAGTTTTGTTCATACAATGCAGCTGTGGCTTGATCCCCGATTTGCGCGGCTTTATCAAACAGCTCATCAGCCTCCCGCCTATCGCTGGAAAATTCGTTTTCCAGCAGCGCTTCGCCCCGCTGCCGGATATTGGCTAAATTGTCTTTTATCGCTCCCACCCCGGAGTCGGCTTTATGTGCACTCTGTAATAAACGGCAGGCCCCGGTCAGAGGCTCCCGGGCGGCTGACCAATCGCCCTGCTTCCAGAGCAGGTCAGCCCGGTCGGCTTCTTTGACCCCCTCTGCATTGAGAATGGCCCCTTGAGCCTCTTTCAATTTGGGGTGCCCGGGTGCATACTTGAACCCCTGGTCGAGAAGCTTCCGGGTCTCGTCCAGATCATGGGTCTGCTCGTATACCTGCAAGGCCAGATAGTAGCAGCAGGCCGCGTTTACCTGGGCGGCCTCTTCCAGGTCCGGGTACTCTTCCAATAAGGGCTTGATCAGAGCGGCTGCGCTTTCCCATCTTTCTAAAACAAGCTCTCCCCAGGCCTCTTCAATACATTTTTCTATTTGGTTAAACTCCTGCTTGGGAAACGGGTCCTTCATCATGTTGGCCTCCAATGTGATGTTAAAAATCGGTGCGCTGAATCTGTGACGTACTTAAGTTGCCGTCGGGCTGGTATATGAGTTCAATCCGGTGGCCACGGCCGCTTGAAAATGCGAACTCTTTCTCGGCTTTGGTAAATGCTGTTTCAGGGCCGAAAAGATCCCTTTCGCCATACCATTTTTCGCCTGCGGCGTATTTTATCTCGTAAGTGCCGCTGGGCACCTGTAGATCTACAGTCTGCCCCGACTTTATAAAGACGGTTAATACCGGCTCTTTGGAACCCCACCTGGCCAGTTTCACATAATAATGAGCCGGACCTGATGAAGTCGTTATCTTCAAGGGGGAATTGGCAGCGGCCGAATAGTATTTGGCAATAGTGCCGTTCTCCGGCAACTGTCTTTCGGCTGCTTCCGTGGTTTGGGTTATGGCGGCCGTTTTACTGGGGCCGTCCCAGGACAGGGATGACCCGAAAGCCTGGCAGGTAAAATTCAACGGGGCCAATATCAGTCCATCTTTTATAACGGCAGGCGTGTCAATGGTCACCTGCTTCCCATTCTTGTACGTCTTTCCGTCAATCATAAACTTGACCTGGGTATCACCCTGTCGCATAATTACAGTTCGCGTTGAACTCTCATAGTTTACGTTTGCGCCCAGGTATTCGGCGGCAAAGGCAATAGGAACCATGGTGCTGCCGTTGATGATTACAGCCGGCATATTTGAGCCCGCAGTCTGACCATTAACCAGGAGCGTTACTTCACTGACGGTCTTGGGTTCGGAGCTGCTGCTCGTATTGCTGCTGCATCCGCAAGTTGAAAGGAGAAAGAAAATAAAACATGCCATGCAAAAAACGTGTTTTAAATTACGATTCACTATACACTCCTCCAGTTATCCCGCATCTTTGAGTCGGCCTTTTTATCCGTTTTACTTCTTAGATACATTTATTAGGCGGATAATTTCATATGGAGAGTGAAACCCGGGCTAAAATATAAAACGTATAAAAATGATAAATAAATTGAAACTGGAGGAATTAGGCAGGAATTTCATTCCATTTCTAAAATAGTAATAGAAAATCCATAAAACACTTACAAAACTTTATACAATACCTTTTAGGTGGCCTATGAAAATGCATTTAATACTTCTGAATATAGTCCTTTCTTTTTTTCTCTCCATTGCGATTATTCTGAATGAACAGGGAGGCGATCTCCTCACGCAAATTTTGGCTTATTTCCTGGCCTATTATCTCTGGTCTGTCTGGTGGGGGATGCAGCTTTATTTTGAAAGGCCGCTGGCCTGCTGGCGGGATGAGGTCCGGCCATTGTTCCCAAAAGTATTGCATGAGAAAGGGCGAAGCCAGGCGGTATGGACGGTGCTGGGCCGAATAGGCAGGAAAACTCCTATGTTTTTAGGAAGTCTTTTTTTAAGCCTTTCCTTAAGCCCGTTCGGCCCGGGGATTATGAAATTCGGCCGTTATTTGAAATTGCTTCGCTATTATTGAAATGCCTACCCGGTTTTCAATAAATTGATTGTTCCAGGCATCCGGCCCGGCGATTGTCTTTTAATAAGCGTTTCGCTTTTAGAAAAATCAAAAGGGAAGATATTCATATGAAATTTTCCGTCACTCTTGGGAATCTAATAATCAAAACAGTTTAATAATCTACTCATACGACTCTTCCATTCTGGCTTTGAGGGTTTAAAGGGATGGGTAACTTGATTTTGAATGAAAAGTACTTTTCAGGGGGGGAAGAGATTGTATTGTCATAAGTGCGGTCAGCAAACCAGGCCACAGGCGCGTTATTGCCCCGGTTGTGGGGCACATTTGCAGGGCATTAGCTCAATTCCGCAGGTTTCTCCTCAAATCGATGAAAAAAGGCCAACCACTGTAAAGTGGCTGATAGGGGGAGTGGTCATATTCCTTATCTGCGTATTGGTTATACCACCGCTGGCTGCATCATGGTATTTCGACAGTCATATTACGAATGCTCCAGGTGATAAAAGGTGTGACTATTGCGGCGATAGTCTGATTTACGAACGTATTACTTCACCAGTTATTAAAACATATAACCCCAAAGTGCCAATTATTACACGCAAATACACGCAGGATCTTTCCTGCCCTATATATGAAAATGGCCGGTTAATTCATGAATACTGTGTATTTCATTATCTGGTTTATGGATTATTACACCCGGTTAAATTTTTTAACAGCCTTGAGACAGCCAAAAACATTAAGGAGCAACAAAATAAGTAAAGCCGTTAAGGTGCATAGATGGGGAGTAAACCTTTCTGTTCACATTTAGTTAATCCAGTAAACTTTTCTCAACAGCCGGGAGGAATGGTTATACAGATTCAAGATTTACTTGCCGAAAATCAAAATAAAATCAAGGACAAAACCTGGCGCAACCGATGGATTGCGGCCAGTATCATCGCATTTGCGGTTAGCCCCCTTTTTGTTTTTGCGGCCTTTATCGTCCAGCAGATCTTGGCTTCTACGGGCGTTAAGAGCAAAGAAATAACTGATATCCTGATGGGCGTCGCTGCCGCATTGTTTTATGGGTCGTGGATCATGTCGGTCATGGCCTGTTACTTTTGGGCCAAATACAAGGGCTTGTTCAGAGGGCTTTTATTGCTGGGTTTGCTGGCCTTTCCGGGCTGGTTGATAATGGCCCTGCTCAAAGATCGGCGCGTCATTCCCCCGGGAGGGTTTGAAGGGAATTTATATATTGAAGCAGACAACCGGGGAACCCGGCACGATACAGTAGAGAAAGCCTTATCATATTGGAGCCTGCGCCAGCGGTCCATGCAAAAGGATCCGTTTATCATGTATACTTTCAGTGGTGAAAAGGAGGCTCGTGAAGCCCTGCTCGACCTGGCTTGCATTCATCTTGCACAGGATTCCGGCAACCTGATCTGTATTCTACCGCTGATTTTTGGTTGTTACCGGGTTGAGGGCGCTTATCAGGCGATTATGGGCGGTCAGAAGTTAAGCTGCGAGTTGTGGGAGGCAGCCCGAGCAAGCTTCAGGCGCCACGGCGGCGTCCCCAGGAGTGAATTGGAGCCGTTCAGAGGTATCAATGATACGGCCAAAGCATCTTCACTAAAGACTATTCAGTTTGTAAGAGAGGTCAAGATGGAAGGGGAACAAGACGCCTTGTCCCTCTTGATTTACCGGGGGCCGGATGCTAAAACAGCCCGGCTGTTTTTGGAGCAAAATCCGGTGACCCGAGAGTATCTGCGTATTATCGTGGAAACTCCGGAAGGTATATATAGACGTGATATTAACGGTATATTCAGGGAG
Source organism: Syntrophomonas sp. (assembly GCA_039679855.1). Taxonomy (GTDB): domain Bacteria; phylum Bacillota; class Syntrophomonadia; order Syntrophomonadales; family Syntrophomonadaceae; genus UBA5314. The sequence continues at coordinate 41,858 of JBDKUE010000008.1, read as the reverse complement.
CAGAAGATGGAAGGGGCAATCATCAGGGAATGGGGTCAATAGACAAATCCAAACTAAAATGGATAATAACTATCTGTGGCCTGGTCCTGTTGTTGGGTACTGGCCTTTTCAGCCGTAATGAGCTGTTATTTAAAAGCACGCTGCTGGGGATGGGCATGGGCCTGTTGCTTTATGGCATTCTGCGGGTTCGCAAGGCAAAAACTATACCAAAAAGGTATTGCTTAAACTGCGGCAGACTGATAAAAACGGATGCATCGGTTTACTGCCCGGGTTGTGGAACAAAATTGGACTCGGAGATGCTTGGGACCGAAACTCCGGATTTCAAGCTGGAGACAAAGGAGTCAGGTTCTGCACCTGTTTTAGATGCACGCGAATCCATCCCTGATCAATCATGGGAAGTACAGGCACTGTCTTCCGATGAGTCTACGGTCTTTTCCCCCGTCTCTAATGGAACCGGCTATGCATATGAAGAAGAAAAATTTAGCGGGGAGAAGAACCAGCCTGCACCTGCTTTATTTAATCCATCATTAGCTGATAAATCAGTGATTCAAGGACCGCAATTTAACAGTTCCTCCCCACCAGTTGATCCGTTTAGATATGTATCTCCTCAGGTATTATCTGATTTTACGGATCGCAAGCGGAAAAGAAGGAGAAACATCCTGGCTACTCTGGCTGGCTCCCTGGTGGTTGCCTGCGGACTGTTCTTGTTTTTTGTTGTTAATTACCCGGTGCAAACGGTCCAATTTTTTTCCTTTTTGCCTGGCGATGCCAGGCGGTTCGTAGAAACCATGGCCAGTATCGAAATAGAGAGTTCAAAAAAAATTACTCAAGATATGAATTGGGATGAAGAAACGGTTGCCCAGATTCACGGACGCAACCCGCAGACAACAGCAGTAACCGGTTATGTCTATTTTGATCGTAAACACGATATAGCCTACCTCTTTAAAGCCGAGGCTAAAAACAACTGGCAGCCTATCATTGTACGCGTACATTCACCTAAAATACTGTCTCTCGATCAGCTTCCCGACCAGGTCAAAAGCCGTTATTCAGGATACAAAAAAGACGGCCAGTTCCTTTCTTATGGCCCCTTGTATCTCAGAGTGGTTGAAACCGGTTCGATTTCTCTAGAAGAACATTTTCAGCGGGCCGGAGCATCCTACGAACAACTGGTTTTCATCGATGGATGACCCGGTATAATAATCCCATCGCCTGGCCCGATACAATTTCACAAAAAATGCGAAAAATTTCAAATGAGCAGGAGGAAGCATTTATTTCCATGGAGAAAAGTACCATATATATGTATGGTCTTGTTTGAATCCGTTTTGTTTTGTCAGATTGATAGGCGGGTAGAAAATGAAAAATGAATATATTTATTCCATGGTAAAAGGCCTGAACGAGACAAGGGAATGGGGATTATCTCCAGAAGAAACGGAGAACATGGTGGCCCGGTTATCCGCCTATTTGAAAGATATCCACGACCAGGGGGCAGCCCAGCGAATTATCGATAATTATCATAATTACCGAGATGTCGTTGATTGCCTTACCGGGTTTTTTAGCGGTCGGGCTCAAAATACGGAAGATCTGCTGCAGGATGAATGGTATCGTTATATCAGAAGGGTTGCAGCCAAATTATACTACCAGAGACCCGTCTCCGGAATTGAGGTTGAGGACGTCGTTCAGTCCTCCTGGCTCAATATCCTTAAAGGCATAAACACTTATGGTTACCGTTCCCGGTTTGAGACCTGGGTCTACCAGGTAGTAGTCAATACCCACCTGGGTTTAGCACGAAGTGCAGCCCGGCGCCGGGAAAACATTTTTGAATTGAACGATTTGGAATCAATACTTAATGAATATCACACCGATGAGGACCCTCTATATCAGACCATTCGCCGGGAAGAAGCGCAGGACGTCCGCAACATGGTAAAAAGGAGCTTGGAGGAACTGGCCAGAAGCCGTAGAACCCTGAAAAAAGTTATAAACAGCGGGCCGGTATGTCTTGATGGTTTTATCCAAAAAATAATTGCGGTTCTTCTGGGAGAATCCAGCCAGCATGAGTTAGCCCGCCAATTTGAACTTCCTGAACCAACCGTGTCAAGAATATGTAAAGATTTAGTGTCAAATTTACAGTCGGAAATGAAATAAAATCTTCATGAACTGCATCTAACTGTATGTAGACAAGGAGGAAGAATTGTTGGATTTACCGTTTCATGAGATTACCGTAAAACTGATTGTGGTTCTGTTACGTGGTGATCAGGCAGATGACCTGTTGATCAATGAGGCCCTTGACCACATTGCATCCTGCCCGGAATGCCTCCAGGAGGTGTTGAAGACTGTGCACCTTGTAAAAAATTTACCGGATATATTAAAATTTTGGATCGGCTCCGAACAAAATTGTCAGGTCTTTCAGCCGTTGCTCGGCGAGTACGCTGAAATGGATGAAAGCCAGGCCGGGCAATACTACCCGCTGGTATTCGAGCACCTTCAGCATTGCACCAGCTGTCAGTCTGAAGTTGATTTAATACGGTCTCTAATAAACAGCACTGAAGAGTTGGGCAGTCTTCCCGGAGCTGGCAATACCCGAATTATTGAACCTGCCGCCCCGGGAGAACCGCTTAAAATCATTTTGAATTCACTTACCCGGGTTCGGTGGCAGAAGCACAAAAGCATTATAGATGTGGTGCTTAAATCTATCCCGGCTGGTCTGGCCAACGGTTTTACCGGGCTGCAGGGTCAAGCCCTGGTGCCGGCCTTCCTCGGCCCGGTTCAAGACGAGATTCAGACCTTAAAGTACAGAATGCCGCAACAGCTTGATGTAGATATGAACATATCACATTCAGGACAGCTTTTTGATCTGAATTTAAAAGCTTCGCTTCTATGTGAATCCGAAAGCCTGCTGGTAAAAATATTTATAATAGAAAATGGGGAGCCTTTGCTGTTGATATCCCAAAGCATCAAGAATCAAAGTCCCTGTCTTTTTTCCCGCTTGAATCAAGGCCGGTATGAAGTGCATATTGAAGCAAATCAAACTGATTCAAGTACAGTATGGCAAATACCTTTCGAGCTGGCAGGTGACGGAGTTTGTGGTTCATGACAGCGAAATAGACCGGATAACCGTACTGGAAATGATTGAAACCAGAAATGGCATCGTATTTCGGCTTCAAGAACCGTCGGAATTTATGCAGCCTTTAAGGCCCATGGTCGCCGAAACTACGCTCAAGGTCAATTATCAAACCCTGGAGACTATGGCTTCCAGGTTAGAAAACCTTGCCCATATGGGCTCCTTTCCCGAAGAGGAATTTACCAGGTGTAGCCGGGCTTTTTACGATCTCATATTTGGAGCAAACGAGTCCAACCAGTTAGCTGTATTGTCAAATCTGCAAACTCCAGTCCTCATTTCCTCGCGGGATTTTACGATTGTTTGGGAGATGCTGCATGACGGGCACGACTTTTGGGGTCTAAAATTTTCTCTGGCCCGGCAAATTCGCAGCGGGATTCAAGCTCCCTTGCTGCCTCAACGCAAGTATCCGGGTAAATGCCTTATGGTGGTCAATCCGGAAGGAGATAGGGAGCTAAAGCCCTCTGAGCAGCAGGCTCAATTGCTGGCCAGGCACTTGAATCAACTGGGGCTTGAATGCCTTTACCTTTCGCGCAGCCAGGCCAGTCCGGAAAGAATCCTGGTTGAGCTGGCCAGCGGCAAATACGATATATTCCATTATGATGGGCATGTTGTGCAAATCGACGGCGACGACCAGAATGTGCCGGCCGGGCAGCTTGGGGAGTACAGCCTTAAACTGGACGGCAGTTATCTGCGCAGCTTTGAAATAGAAAATGCCGCCCGGGGCATCAGTGTTGCATTTCTCAACGGGTGCCAGTCGGCGGGAGGCGTAGAAAGCCTGGCCGGGGCATTTTTACGAAAGGGTGCCAATATCGTTATTGGAACCGTTTACAAGGTTTCGGCTGTGGGGGCTCAGGTATTTGCCAGTCGTTTTTACGAGAATGCCCTTCAGGGGCTCCCGGCAGGCGAGTCATTACGCCTGGCCCGCAATTATGTTCATAAACAGGCCGAGTGTGGCAATGCCTGGGCCTGTTTTGTGATGTATGGAAATCCCTGCTGCAAAATAACCGGCACCATACTTCCCGACCAGCTGCAGCACCCCTATGATATTTCAGCCCGAAAGATCGTAGAGCATTGTGTTCGTCTCTCGGAAGCATCCGGACTGGTATGTACTCCTTTCTTATTTGCGGCCCTGTTGGACGGTGATGATCCTCTCCTGCGCGACAGCCTGATTAGTCAGGGAGTCTCTACTGAGCAGCTCAGAGGGATGTTTACTGCCGCCCGGGATGATGAGGAAAATAGGTTTCAGACTCATGAATCACTTAGCGTCAGCCGTAATGTCCTGGAGATCCTGGAGCTGGCAGCGAAGCAGGCCATCGATGAAAAGAGAAAGAAGATCTCACCACGGGATCTGATTAGAGGATTTGCCGGTCAGGGAGGGGGCAGTATGGGCAGAGTTTTAAGCGCCTCCGGAGCCAGTCTGTCTCCCTTGCGATATTTTAAGCCCGGTGATAATAGTGGGTTGATTGAGGAAGAGGGCCTTCCGTCATTGTTTGAGAGCAATGGGGATTTAATCAGGAGTGGCCTGGACAGCCAGGGAAATTGGGTATTAAGAGCAATGCAAAGCTATGCGCGTGATACCGGATGGAGCTTCCTGGCCACCCCCCACCTCCTGCTGGCGCTTTGCTCTCTGCAAAACGGTCTAACCGCCGCTCTCATCCAGGAACAGGGCCTTGACCCGGACGTACTGGTGCAGAATTTGATGAGGACTTTTTCCCAGACCGCTGCCGGCCCGGCGAAAATTCCTTTGAACGCCAACTCAATGTCAAAACGCTTACAAAACATACTTGGTAAAGCTCACCGCCTGGCCCGGCAAAATCAGGAGCACGGGGTTGGCGAAAAAAGACTCGCTCAAGCTATGCTGGGCCAAGACAGTGAAACCACAGCCGCCCTTGCCCAATTGGGCCTGAACCTGGAGCTGATGAAGACCGGCCTTGCTCAAATGACCGGCGATACTCGCCGTCAGGTTTAAAAGAGCACCGGCCGTAGAAGTATAGATTTACCCGAGGAGGAATATCCCTGTGTTGTTGGAGGAAGGAACCATATTGCGCAGCATCTATGAGGTGGAGCGTTTCCTCGGCGAGGGCGCATTTGCCGAAGTATATAGAGTAAAACACCAGTTTCTGGGGCGGCAGGCTATGAAGGTTTTCAAGCTCCGGGGGCTTTCGCCGGAGGAGCTGGAAAATATGCTTATGGAGGCCAGACTTCTCTCACAGCTGAATCATCCCAATATTATTCGGGTGTACGATGCCGGAGTGCTGGATGCCGGAGGGGGCAGCATGGCCTATTTCACCATGGAGTATGCGGGCGGAGGTACTCTGGAGAGCTACTGGAGGGGAAAAGGGATGCACCTGCTGGCGGTGGCGGATGCCGTGGATATAGTGAGCCAGGTCTGCCGGGGATTGGCTCTGGCCCATGCCGAGAATCCGCCCATCGTACACCGGGACATTAAACCGCAAAACATTCTTATCGGGTATGATTCTGGAGGAAGGCGGGTTAAGGTCAGTGATTTTGGTCTGGCCAAACGGGTAAACGCGTTGACTCTCTTAGCCAGCGCCCATGGAACCATGGCCTTTAAACCCCCGGAAGCCCTTTCCAATATGGATTCCTGCGCCGCGGATGTTTGGGCGATGGGAGTATTGCTTTACCTGCTATTAACCGACCAGCTTCCTTTTCATCCAGTTGAAGCTGCCGATTTTGCGAAAGGGGAATGCTGGCAAGAGCCTGTGCAGCCCGCCCGATATTACAATCCGATGGTGGATGAGAACCTCGAGAAGGTATTGCAGAGCGCCCTGGCCCTGGATTATCGAAAACGCTATCCTTCAGCCAACGAGTTTCTGAGTGATCTAATGAAATGCCGGACCGCGCGGGAAGCAGACCATGCTGCCCGATCAACTGATTTTGATGTTTCGTGGGATGAAGGCCGGGTTGCCAGTGCGCTTGAAGAAGCCAAAACCCTTTCCAAACTGCCGGGACGTCTCCAGGATGCGGCAAGCTTGCTGGAGAAGGTGTTGAACTTCAAACCGGAACTTAAAGATGATTATGAGTATTATCTCAATCTGTGGCGCAAAGGGGTGAGTTTATAGGTGGTGGAAAACTCGTCAACCAGCAGCACCTCTGTGCAGCACCAATTGATTCAGGCTGCATCCCCCGAACTATACCGACAAAATCCGTTTCGGGTACTGGGCGTTGGGGTTGATGCAACCCCGGGCCAAATGAAAAAAAGGCAGCAGGAGTTAACGGTACTAGAGAAAATCGGCACCTCGCCCGATGACATCATGGCATCCTTGGGTAGTATTCTACCATTGGGGGGCAGTGTGGATGGCGATTTGCTCAGGCAGGCTTTTCAATCCTTGCAAGAACCCGGCCAGAGGTTGTTTAATGAGTTTTTCTGGTTTTGGCCGGTAGATGCGGCAAGTGAAAAAGATCCAGCTTTATGGGAATTAAATGAAGGACGCTACCAGGAGGCAGTTGCTTTTTGGAAAGGGGAATTCAAGCGGGGAAGTTCCATTGCAGCCCATAATCTGGCCGTGTATTATCATCTTTTGGCCATTGATATGGAATATCTGGCCATCTATCAAGAGTTTAACGATAAACAGCTTGAACAAAAGAATGGGTATTGGAGACAGGCGTATCAATTCTGGCTGGCCTGTTATGATAAAAGTGAAGTCTGGGAGCGAATGAAGGAGCGCCTCCAGGATGTTGACGATCCGCGGGTGGACAGTATCTGGATCGATGTAATGCGGGAGGTCGTGCCCGCCGTTATTCTAAAAATCTCTGCCCTTAATTGCATTCAGGCGGCGGTCTTACGCCGACCAGAAGATGTAGATTTTCATTATCAGTTCATGAAAGGGTTCGACTGGTCTTCCCCGGTCGTCAAAGCATCAATACGCTTATCGATGGAGCCCCTTTTGGACCATATCAGGATGCTTTGTTCCTTTTATGATCGGGAGGCTCAGCATACGCCGGATAACATTGCCGGTATTATCCATCAGCTTGGGGAGCAAGGGAGAGAGCTGCTGGATACGGTAGATATGTTTCTGGAGCAGGGGGACGGCATCCGGGAAGGTATTCATAATGATTTAGCCGCCCAAATGCAGAAGCTGGTAGTAATATACGCGAACCAAACCGAAGACTGGTACGAATCCCTGACCTTTATGGAGGAAACTTTGGATTGGGCCGAAAGCCCGTCCGTCCGGCACAAAATTGCTCAAGACCTGCAGACCATTAAAAACAATCAAAATCAAGATAAGTGTTATTATTGCAGGCGGGAGCCTAAAACTGATTCTTCTGCTTATGTTTTGCCCATGTACGGAGAAATTACCCGGGTTGCTGAATACAACGGCGAACGGGTTCACTGGCAAACAGCCGAAGTTAAAATCCCCCGGTGCCCCTCATGCAAGCGGATTCACTTTTGGATAACTATTTATTACTTTGCCTCGCTATGCACTTTACTATTTCTCATATACATGGGGGTAAAGCAGTTCTATACCGCTACCGGCTGGCTGCTGTTGCCGTTGCTTTTCGCTGTTTTGGCCATATTTCTCTTTGTACATGAGATTGACTTTATCCCCGAAAGAATTATCAATACGCAATTGACAGGGATATTCAAAAACTATCCACTCTTCGTGGCCTTAAAGGAACAGGGATGGAGAGTCGGACATAGACCACCGGGGGTGTCTTAAGTTATGAAAAACATACCAACGTTTCTAGAGAAGCTCAGACAATCTAAATACCTTGAAGAGCATTGTGCAGATGAAATCAATGGGATTGAAAACGAGCACCCGGTCGAAGATTCGATGGATATTATGCAGAGTACGGTCTTCTCAGCGATGCCCCCAACCAGTGAAGAAGAATTAGAGCGCCTGGTAAGCGAAATAGGCACCGGGTTGTGGAGAATCCGACAGAAACTGGCCCTGGTGCAAGCCGGCCCGTCCGTCCAGGAGATGCGCTCAACCATAAGGGCGCTGGAATCCACCTGGGATCGTCTGGTCAACCTGGGGATTGAGGTGCAGGATCATGGCGGGGAAACGGTAAGCGGAGGAGAAGCCTGGAAGATCATAGCCTTCGAAACCAATTCCGGGTGTGTTCAAGAACAGGTAATCGAAACAGTTCAGCCCACTATTTTCTACAAAGGCAAAAAGGTTCAGAACGGCGAGGTTATTGTGGGCCGGCCGGAACCCATAAAAGCAGAGAAAACGGGCCCCAAGGAGGAAGTGTAAATGGCCAGAACTACGATTGACTTTGGCATTGATCTGGGCACCACCAACAGCTGTATTGCGGTGCTCAACGGAACTCATACGGAAGTCATTGAAAACACCCTGAACAATCAGAAGCTGACCCCATCCGCAGTATGGGTGGACAGTAAAGGGCATCTCCATGTCGGTCAGAAGGCCAAAGAAAGGATTGAAGACGACCCGGAAAACGCATGCTGCGAATTTAAGTTAAAAATGGGGACCTCGCACAGCTGGACTTCTGCTCATGGCCGGGAAATGAAAGCCGAAGATCTATCGGCCGAGGTGTTAAAAAGCCTGCGGGCGGATGTCGAGCATAAAACCGGCGAAAAAGTTCAGGCGGCTGTGATTACGGTGCCGGCTGAATTTGATTTGCCGGAAAACCAGGCGACCGAAAAGGCAGCACAAAAAGCCGGCTTTAATTACGTTCAATTACTGCAGGAACCGGTGGCGGCTGCTTTGGCCTACGGTTTTCAGAGCGCCAGCGACCGGGTTTTCTGGCTGGTCTACGACATGGGGGGAGGCACCTTTGACGCCGCCATTGTAAATATGCGGGACGGAATTATCAGGGTGGTGAACCACGGTGGAGACAAGTTTTTAGGCGGAAAGCTCATCGATCATGATATAATCCACCGGCTGCTGGTTCCTGAAATAAAGCGCCAGTATCCCGCCCTGGATGATTTTACCCCTGACAACCCCAGGTATCGGGGAGCCTTCGGCAAGCTCAAAAAAGCGGCCGAAGAAGCCAAAATACTCCTATCCCGGGATACCCTGGCCCAAATATTAATCGATCCGCTCTGCCAGGACGACAGCGGCCGGCTGGTCCGTTTTGAATATGAACTGCAGAACTCGGAGGTTGAAAAACTTGCCCGCCCTTATATAGCCAGGTCTATTGAGATATGCCGCCGGGTTCTAGCCGAAAAACGCCTGGAGGCAGCCAACATTGAAAAGCTGCTGCTGGTGGGCGGGCCGACCTTAACTCCGCTTCTACGGAGAATGCTTAATGACGAATTGGGAATCACTCTGGAATATGGGATTGATCCTCTGACGGTGGTGGGCCGGGGGGCGTCCGTATATGCGGCGACGCAAAGATTGGAACAGCCGTTGCCGGAAGCAGTTGTTCCTGCCGGCCGCTTCTATATTGAATGCCAGTACGAACCGGTGGGGAATGATGCCCAACCGCTGGTCGGGGGCAATATTATCGCTCCCGAGCCGGTTGATACCAGCGGCTATACTATTGAATTTGTGGAACCCAAGAGTGAGTGGCGCAGCGGGAAAACACGTATAGAAAAGGGTGTATTTAAAACCCGGCTGAAAGCCGAAAAGGACCGGCAGAATGAGTTCCTGATTGATTTTCGCGACAACTTTGGAAATCGTTTGGATTATGAACCCGAGCGCATCCATTATACGATTGGGATTACCATATCCGATCCTATCCTGACTCATTCGGTGGGGGTGGCCCTGGCCAATAATGAGACGCAGATTTTCTTAAGTAAGGGAACGGCTCTTCCCAAGAGAATTCGGCAGGTTCATTTTTCAACTGTTGAAGTAAAAAAAGGCGATCCTTCGTCATTGCTTCGCATTCCCGTGGTTGAAGGGGAGAATACCAGGCGGGCGAATCGCAACCGGCTGATCGGCGCCGTGGAAATCAACGGGAGCCAGGTGCGGCGCGACATTCCCGCTGGCAGTGAAGTGGAAATCACCATCCACATTGACAAATCGCGCCAGGTAACTGCGGAAGCATATATACCGGTTCTTGATCAGGTTCTGGAAAAGGTGATGAGTCTGGAGAAGCAAAGCCCGGGCCTGGAACAGTTGGAAACCGATTTTGGCCGGGAAAAGGAAAGGCTGCAAAGCCTGATGGCCAGGATGGATGGCGACGAAAAAAAGTCAGATGTCGTCCTGACTAAAATCCGCTGTGAACAGGCGGCTCATAATGTGGAAAAGGCTTTGACGGCAGCAAGAGACGGAGATATTAACGCTACTGACGAAGGATTGTTGCGGCTCCAGGAACTGCAAACCGTAATTGACGAAATCGAAGATATTGACGAGTGGCCGGCTCTGGTCAGGCAGGCTGAAGAAGAAAACCAGCAAACCGGAGAAATCGTTCAAGAATATGGAAGTATAAGCGACAAAAAGCAATATCAAGCATTGAATCTGGAACTGCGGACCGCCATAGAAAAAAGAGATCCGGTTCGATTACAACGAAAGCTCGAAGAAGTCGGTAAACTGCAGGTAAAGATACGGAGCACCAGGGTCGACTTTTGGATTGAGCTGCTGGATTATTTGGAACTAAGAAAAGATCAAATTGAAAACCAGCCCCGGGCAGCCCGTTTGTTCAATGAGGGCCGGCGGGCCATCAATGCCGGTAATGAAGCTGGTTTAAGGAACTGTGCCATCCAGTTGCTGGAGCTCTTGCCTCAGCATGAGCGCGACCAGGCCCTGCACTACAACGGCACCACCATGGTAAAAAAGTAGAGTACTAGTAAGCTTGAATATTAGAATATTCAACTGCGAAAGTTCAGTTTGAATATTGAAACAGGGGAGCAATATGAAAAAAATTGCCACGGTTTTCTATCTTTCGGCCTGGATATTTTTTGCCGTTCTTATTGATGCCATCTACTTTTGGATCTGGCAATATGGCGAGGACTTTGATTTGGGCTGGTGGAATGCCTTGCTGATTGGAAACGGTTTAATACTACTCCCGTCCTTGATCCTTTTTATTATATCCTTGACCTTAATCGGAGCTGCATGGTCCCGTTTGCGGGCGGCGGATGGAGTGGGGATTGATTACTCCCGACTGGTGGGCATGTTTATCCCGGTATTTAATTATGGATGGATCTTTGTGGCCGTCTGGGGTTTGGCTATGGATTACAATGACCTTTTAAAAAGAAGAAACTGGTCACTGCCGCGAGTAAATTCATCAGTATTTTTTATTTTCTGCCTGGCCGCGGTTTTGGGGAGTGTACTCAAGTATTACCTGATATGGCGCGACTATCCTGACGTGACTGCAACCAGCCAGGGAGCCATCTGGCTTATCAGTTCCATTATATTTATTACCGGGGCTATTGTAATAGCTGAAATAGGTCAGGGTATTAATCGACTGCCGTTGCCAACCCCCAATTACGTTAGAGTACCTTTTTCCGAAGCCACCGATCGACAACCCGTAGACACTTCGATTTTAGGAAGAGACAATAACTGCAGGCAGTGCGGGGCACTTATTAAACTCAATGACGCCCTTTTTTGTTGGAACTGCGGAAGCGGGTTGGAATCACCAGGGGTATTATCGCCAACAGCGCCAAATCTATCCCATCCTCCTGAAATGCCTTATACCTGCGAAAATGATGAAACGCCGTCCTGGCCTTCCCCTGACGCAGCGCCGGAGTCTATCGACGGAGGCTCCATTAGCTCGGAACGATATACGACCCAAATAAGCGACGCCACCCCTAGAAATAAAACGGCAAATGAAGCAGCGGTGACTTTAAAACAATGCCCCAATTCCGATTGCGCCCTATTCAGTCCGATTAATGCCAGGACTTGCATTCACTGTGGAACCCATTTTGCGCCGAATAACAATACTCAGTCATGAAGTTAATTAAATAAAAGGATTAACAATAAACTTGGCAAATTGCAGGGTCAATTCTTTTATTGACATTCCCATTTGGTTGGCAAATTCAACATTGGCACACCTTCGCTCAATAGCCATTATCGCTTCTCTAATAAAGTCGGGGTCCAGTTCCTTTATCCATTGCTTATCAGTTCGCTTCAGTAATATGTCTACAATTGATGAAACCTGATTCTGACGGTAGTTCTCAAGCTTTTGCCATGACAGAGGATAGTGGGTTTGAAGGTCCTTTATACATTGATTGGTAAGCAGAAAGGCTCCTTGTTTCACCAGTGCTTCCATACCTTTAGCCAGAGCGGTTACCAGGTCGGATTCGTTGACGATTATGTTGAGCCGGTTGGGAAATTCCATCAGGAAAGTATCGACTGTTTTGTCTACCAGGTCTTCCTTACTCTTAAAATACAGGTAAATGGTTCTTCGGCTCACCCCGGCCCGGTCGGCCAGTTCCTCCATTTTGACCGCATAAAATCCCTGGTTATAGCACATTTCTTTGAATGCATTGATAATACGTTGTTCTGTGTTCATTCAGATTCTCCTTGGTTGATTTTACCTAAATTAAATAATATCATGGGCGGGCTGTTTACACAAAATACACACAGATGTATAATTTGTGAATAAATGAAGTTACGAACAACCCTCAAATATCGATCCCGGGGAGTGGTATAAATGCAGCAATGGTACAAGAATAAAAAATTCTATGTTGCCTGTTTAGTTGTTTTAGCGGCAGTTGGTTTAAACTATCTGGTGCGTTTTCTAAATACTCCTAAAAAAGTAGCCGAAGAGCCTTTGCTGGTGCGATCCATGGTTGTCAAGGGTGATGAAAACGTCCTACGTTTTAAGTATTCGGGGGAGGTTCACGGCCGCTATGAAAGTCAACTGGCATTTCGAGTGAACGGTAAAATACTGGTTCGCAATGTGGATGTGGGCAGTAATGTGAAGCCTGGAGACATCCTCATGCAGCTTGATTCTGCGGATTGTCAATTAAGTGTCCAGATCGGTGAAGCGGAGCTTAATTCAGCAGAATCTAAAATGAAACTGGCCCAGGATAACCTGGTTCGCAAACAAACCCTGTATGAGGGGGGAGCGTTGAGCAAAGCGGAATATGACGCTGCTATTGACACTTATAACGCTGCTGAAGCCGCCTACCGTCAAGCCGGGGCGCAATTGCAGCAGCTGTCCAATCAGCTTCAGTACTGCAATCTAAAAGCGGATTATGCCGGCACTATTTCTGCTCTAAGAGTTGAAACCGGACAGTTTGTGGCGGCAGGCACCCCGGTAATGACGCTGGTCCAGGATGGAGAGCGGGAAGTTGAGAAAGCGTTCCGGAAAACCGGGTTGATGATTTAAGTAAAGCGACGAGCATAAAAGTAAGTTTTTGGGCGCTTCCTGACGTCATTCTGGAGGGGCGCTTGCGCGAGGTATCGCCCGTAGCCGATTCCGTCGCCCGGACTTTCAAAGTTCGAATCAGCCTGATTGAGCCTCCAGCCGATCTAAAAGTGGGCATGACTTCTTCGGTTGAATTAAACACTTCCAGCAGCGCTCAGGAGGTTCTAACGTTAATACCCTTATCAGCCATTTATCAAACCAACGATGGCCCTTCAGTATGGGTGATAAATGATGGAATAGCGCATTTGAGAAAGATCCAGGTTGCCGGTTTTGATCATGACCAGGTAAAGGTAAGTGCGGGTCTTAACAATGGGGAAACCGTAGTAATTGCAGGGGTAAATAAATTGCTGGAAGGGCAAAAAGTGCGCTTGATGGATACATGTCAATAAAAACGGCTTTTAAAAGGCTACCCTATTGTACACCTACAAAATACTGATTGGGAGGACCAAGGCCGGTGAAGATGATAAACATTACTGAATGGGCACTCAAACACAAGTCATTGATATATTTTTTTATTATCTTAGTATTCCTTACGGGCCTTTACTCCTACCAAAATTTTGGCAGAATGGAGGACCCGGACTTCGTAGTTCGAAAAATGGTGATTACCGCTGCCTGGCCGGGAGCCAGCGCTCAGCAGGTGGAAGAACAGGTAACCGACAAAATCGAAAAGAAGCTTCTGGATACTCCCGGGCTGGATTATATAAACAGCTACTCCGCACCCGGTAAATCATATATTTTTGTAAACCTGGACTTTTCGGTTGAACACGATAAAATTCAACCCACCTGGCTGGATGTCCGCAATATGGTTAATGATATCAAGGATACCCTGCCAGATGGGGTGCTTGGACCCTACTTCAATGACAAGTTCAGCGACGTATTTTGTTCGGTTTATGCTGTTACTGGAGACGGGTTTTCTTATGAAGAGATGAGGGCTGAGGCTGAGAAAACCCGGCGCCTTTTACTGGATGTCGATAATGTTAAAAAGGTTCAATTGATTGGGGTTCAGCCTGAAAAGATCTACATTGAAATGGAAAGCAGCAAGCTGGCCAGGCTGGGTATAAGCCCCAATGCCATCATAGCTACATTGCAGGGCCAAAACGCCATGACTCCGGCCGGGATGTTCGAAACCTCGTCCGATAACGTTTATGTACGCGTGTCCGGAATGTTTGATAATGTTGAAGACATTCGCGATTTGCCGATCCGAACCAGCAGCGGCACGGTTCGCCTGGGAGATATTGCGTCAGTGCAGAGAAGCTACGCTGAGCCCGGCGAACCCAAAATGTATTACAACGGTCAGCCGGCGGTTGGTCTGGCTCTGTCTATGGAAGAGGGAGGCAACGTTCTGACTTTGGGCGAGGATCTGAGCCAGATTCTAAGCAAGATTCAAAAAGACCTGCCCGCTGGCCTGGAGATTCACCAGGTAGCCGACCAGCCCAAAGTAGTAAAGGAGTCTATAAATGAGTTTGTTATTACCCTGTTGATCGCTATTGCCATCATTCTTATCGTCTGTCTTTTTACACTGGGGATAAGAACCGGGGCTGTGGTTGCCATAGTGATACCCCTGGTCATTGCCGGCGTTTTTGCACTAATGAAAGGCAGTGACATAGCGCTACACAGAGTTTCGCTCGGAGCACTAATTGTGGCCATTGGCCTGCTGGTGGATGACGCGATTATCATTTTAGAGAGCATGACGGTCAAACTCGAGGAAGGTTGGGACCGGACTAAAGCAGCAGGTTTTGCTTATCTTAACACAGCCGGTCCTATGCTGACCGGAACTCTGATTACCTGTGCCGGTTTTATGCCGGTGGGTTTTTCCAAGGGAAGTGCAGGTGAATTTGTAGGAAGCCTTTTCTGGGTGGTGACCATAGCTCTGCTTATTTCCTGGATAGTAGCAGTTGCCGTAACTCCGGTCCTGGGTTATAAGATGATAACGCTAAAACCATCCCATAAAGAGCAGGGTTTCGATTTGTATGACACAAAATTCTATCGTTTGTTCAGGAAAATATTGAACTGGTGCCTTGAGAATCGCAGAGCTGTTATCATACTAACTTTGGCAGCTTTTGCAGCATCGATTTTTCTCGTCAGATTCATCAAGCAAGATTTTTTCCCGGAATCAGTTCGCCCGGAGCTCATCCTTGACCTCAGGCTGCCGCCGGGTTCTTCGATCCAGGCTACCGATGACACCAGTAAAAATTTTGCTGCGCAGTTAAAGGACGACCCGGATATCGTAGATTATTCCTACTATGTGGGTCAAGGGGCGCCGCGCTTTATTCTATCCCACGAGCCGGTTCTTTCTAGCAATGATTTCTCCCAATTCGTGATAGTAACCAAAGACCTTGAGGCTCGGAAAAGAGTGGCCCAAAAGATTAACGACATTCTCACCTTATTTCCATCGGTGGAAGGACACTTCCGATCCATACAGATAGGACCCCCGGCCAAATATCCGGTAATGCTCCGGGTGACCGGATACGATCATGATAAGGTGCGCAGCATTGCAGAACAGGCCCGAATCGTGATGGCATCTGAAGAATACCTGCGTGATGTAAACATGGATTGGGGCCAGAAAAGCAAAACCGTGCACTTGACAATCGATCAGGACAAAGCCAGCAGGTTGGGAGTCAACAGTGAGACCCTGGCATCTACTCTTCAAGCCCAGCTATCAGGGGTGCCAATCGATGAATTCCGGGAAGAGGATAAAACCGTTGGATTAATCTTCCGTCTGGATTCGAACAGCCGTAATGACCTGGCCAATATCAAGGATCTCAATATACCGCTCAGCAGTGGTCAATACGTGCCTTTGGACCAGATTGCGAAGATTTCTTACGATGCCGAAGATGGTGTGATCTGGCGATATGATCTCAAACCGACTATAACCGTGCAAGCCGATGTAACTGAAGGCATTACCGGTACGGATGCGACCAAAAAAGTTTACCAAAAGCTTGCATCGCTGTGCCAGAACCTGCCGTTGGGATACAGCATAGAAATGGCCGGATCAGCCGAAACTTCGGTAACTGCTCTGTCCAACTTATTAAAAGTTGTTCCCTTGATGGCAATAATAATTGTTATTCTGCTAATGCTGCAATTGGAAAGTATACCAAAAATGTTGTTGACCTTGTTAACTGCACCCCTGGGTATGATTGGAGTGACTCCGGCGCTTTTACTCACCAATCAGCCGCTGGCTTTCGTGACCTATTGCGGGATTTTGGCCCTGTCGGGAATTATAATTCGCAATTCAATTATTCTCATTGACCAAATTGATAAACAAATAGAACAAGGTGAGACTGTACGGGATGCCATAGTAAACGCAGCAGTGCTAAGATTTCGGCCTATTATGCTGACCGCTCTGGCAGCAATACTGGGTATGGTTCCGTTAATGACCAGCATCTTTTGGGGCTCAATGGCTGTTGCCATAGCCGGGGGGCTTTTGGTGGCCACTATTCTTACCTTGCTGGTTCTTCCGGCTATGTATGCCGCCTGGTATAAAGTTAAACTGGAAGTCCCTAAGGCTGATGCAATCCAAATTGGAATTGAAGGCTAAAGTTTGATAGTTGCATAGTGGTGTCCCATAATCTTCTTGACTGATTAAAAGAATATACCCCGGGTCCCAAGAATATCGTCACCGCCCGAACTTGCAAGGGGCAGCCTGGCTATTTTGCCATCTGCCCCAAATAAAAAAACGGCCCTATTTTATGATTTGGACATAGTAAGGAAAGCCTATTTCCCCCTTGTTCATTTTGCTCTAATTTATGGATAATGTTATCAATTTGTGCTGGAGTAAAGTGTTACTATATAGGAAATTGGCACCAGTAAAGCCGGATATTCGCCTTTGTTTGATTTGCGTCAGCGTTTCCAGGTGTTTGCAATTGTAACACAATAATATAAGTGCCATAAGATATTAGAAAGCTCACTAGTGTGTACGCTAAAAAGAGCACTTTTAAACGCCGATTGAGAAAGGAGATAATTACTTATGGCCTATTGGCTGTATTGCCAATCTTGTATGCAGTGGAGTAAATCCGCTACCGGACTATCTGAGGACAAGTCCTGCCCCTTATGCAATAATCTTTTCATGAAAACAAAACCATATTCTGTACCCAATAACGCCTCCGAAAGTTCGTTCAACCAGCCCGAGAGACAACAAGCATCCCCGACAAACACATTGTTGATTGAAAAAAAGACAATAAAAACGTCAAGTAGTCGCAGAGATGTTGAAACACCTGCAACAGCCGGTGACAAATCTCAGTTTCAAGAAGCCATTGAGGAAGAAAAGGCCCAGGAAGCAGCAACGGCAGTTTGCCAAAAGTACGAAACCATCGAATTGAAGGAAGTTCCTGACGAAGAGGAATCCGAAAAAGATGAGGAAGTTGTAGACTGGGAACTCGAGGTGGACGAGGAAGTTAAAGCGGAAGAGCTTGAAGAAGATGCGGATTTAGCATGGGAACTTTCTGGACATGATAATACGCAAACGGACAGCGAATCCGGACTCAGAGAACTGCCGGAAGAGGGGCTAATCTCCGATAAACCTGAACAAGGTGGGGGGCGCCTAAATTTCCTGGACGTGAAATCAGAGTCCTTGGAAACAAACCAAAAGCTGGATTTGTCAGACATACCAGAGCAAAGTAGTGCCTCGCCAATAGCAGCGGAAGTTGCGAAAAGTGAAACATATGAAATGCCAGGACTGTCTGAGATAGACGAGGAAGCATTAAGAGAGGAACTAAAAGAATGTGAGGAAGTTGGAATAGAAGAATGGGAAGAAGATGACTATTTAGTATCCGTAGACCCTGAAAAAAATATTCAACCAATAAATTCACAAGATAACGGCGAATACGAGCCTCAAGAATCACCTGAAGCTGGCGGGATGCGCATAAACTTCAGGTACGAGAAAACAGAATTTCCGGAAAAGAACCGAAAGATGGATTTGTCAGACATACTGGAGCAAAGTGGTGATTCCCCAATATTTGTAGAGGTTGTGGAACCGGGAAATTTTGAATTGCATGAATCGGCGGAGCAAGAAGAGCAAGTCGTGGACTGGGAGCTTGAACGGGATGAGGAAGTTGGAGAAGCCGAACTAGAAGAAGATGAGGATTTGATATATGATCCTGGCGAATCAGATACCTGCGAGGCTGCTGAACAATTTGAGGCTGGTTCAACCGCTGAGGGTATCGACCAACCGGAAACCATTGAATCTGCTGAATTAGTTGAGCCGCTTTCAGAACAAGTGGAGTTCTCGGAAACATCGGGCGAAAAACAGGAAACTTCTCAAGAAACGATAACGGTTTCAGACGAAGCAGAAACACCATCGACCAGCGATGCACCAGACCCGGAGACAGCCGGACCTGCGGGCCCCAAAGCTTCTCTGACACCTGAGTTGTCTGAATTACAACCCGGGGAAATGAACCAAACCATTGTAGCTGATTCTTCTGAAGCGGATGAGTTGGTCAATATACCGGCTCAGAGCGATAATTACGAGAGTCTGGAAGCGACTGATGAACAGGAAACGCCGGAAGAGTCCGAAACACCAGAAATAATTGAAAGAGCGGCCGATTGCGAACCCGCCCCAACCATTATGACGGATGAAGCGCTTGAAGTTGAGGAGACTGCCGAATCCTATGAATCGAACACTGAAGAAAATGGCAAACAGGAATTGGCCGATTCAGCAAAAATGCTTGAAGGGCCCGATACAAACGAAGGGTTCTATGAATCCCCCAACCGGGCCAAAATGACGAGAGTACATGAAAGATATATTGAAATGATGAGGCGTATTAGAAATCCAATTCAGCCTCAGCTATAAGAACCATAAATGATATTAATTAACGGCGTTGGAATCAGTTTTTCCAACGCCTTTTTAATGGGTCAACAGGAACAGTATATGAGACTAGTTGATGAGCGGACCCCAATTAATGCCGGCTTTATAGCATATCTTCTGCCAGCGGTATTCAACAACCTTTCTGAATACTCGCTGGGGGAAATACGATCGCCTCAGGTTGGCTTCAAATATTTTATGCAGCCATTGCCGGGCGCCGTTTAGGAAGGCATAGGAAGTATAAGTGTTTCCCGTACTAAACTTCAGATGCAGCTTGATCTCTTCTTCCGAAGGCCTGATTCCTATCCTTTTTAGCTGTCTCAGGCATACCAGGCCTGCATAATAATGCTGCTCTCCAGTTCTGGCCTGAGAAGCTTGTTGCCCATGCCAGCGATACATATATAAGACATGGGGCAGGTTGGCGAGCGGAAAATGTTCAGAACACCTGGTCCACAATTCATAGTCCTCCGACTCGCGGAAATGAGGATTGTAAAAAAGGCCTTTAGACAGCATCCATTCCCGGCGCATCATAACCGTGGCATGCCCCAGCTGATTTTGGAATAGAAGATTGCATAAAATAAATTCTGGATCAGTAGCGTAATCCCATACCTGCTTCTTATCGCCGAAGCATTCCAACCAGCTGCCGCAAACCCCGATATTGGGATGCTCTTCCATAAAAGCTACCTGCCTGGCCAGCCTGTCCGACAGGCTGATATCATCAGCATCCATACGGGCTATATACTTCCCACGGGCCAATTTAAGGCCGCGGTTTAGAGACCCGGCCAGCCGCTGGTTGTGCTCATTGCAGAAAAGCCTTATGCGAGGGTCATAGTTGCTGGCGATCTGCAAGCGGCTGTTATCGCTGGAGGCATCGTCGATTATTATAAATTCAAAATTGGAGTAGGTCTGGTTCAATATGCTCTTGACGGCTGCTTTAAGGTAAGGTTCACCGTTATGTACTGCCATCAATACTGTGACAAGAGGGGTATTCATATTCAACCTCCTCGTTGGATTTAGTTAGGTGATAGACTGAAGATCCCCCTTGGATAGATTATTAACTCCTTTTATTAAGCGTGACTAAAAAGACACGTTGCCCCAAAATTAGCAAGTAGCCAATCTAAAAGGACCCTGGCGTGTCTGCCAGGGTCCTTTTAGGATAACCTTTTTTTTCTTGGATTTTTAGGATCTCTAACGTTGGTTGATCCGGGCTTCAATATCGGCTATATCATTATTGAACATTGCCACTGGACGCCCTCCGGTAATGCCACTTGATACATCTCTAATTTTGGCAACGGTTTCCTTTTCAGAAGTAACAAGCGGGGTGTAACTGGAGTTGACACCTTTTACTTGATTCATAACCTTTTCCTCCAGGGCAGCGGCTTCCTGTCTAGTCATGTTAGAGGTCGTTTCCAAGCCCATATAGATTTTGTTGTTGGCCTCGAACGCAGTTGCTTTACTGACTCCAGGAACCTTCTGGGCTTCCGCAACAGCCTGGTTGACAACTCCGGTACTCTGCGGTTGAATAGGCTTTTGGGCTTTTTGGCAGCCTGCCATCATAAAACTAAAAATTATTAGAAGTATCAGAGATGCAATTAGAGTTCTTTTGGGGTTCATAAGGATGCCTCCAAACTATATTTTAGAAATATTTTTTCTATCGTTTAAAAAGCTATACTTGGGAAATATTTCAGATAGCTTAAGTGGGGCTACCTCAAGGACTATGTTTCAATTGCATATCAAAGATCAAAATAATACTCTCCTGTTTTGCCTTTTGTCTGAGATCTAAAAGGATTTTTTCAACAACAAGCCCCGCACTAAATACGGGCTTACGAGCGGGGATGAAATGCCTTTATTGACTATGTAATACCTTGGACGATTAGAAAATAAATGGCAGCCAGGAAGGCGGTTTGCCTGCCGGTGGAGAATTATAACAAGCAGAATTATCAACGCTAATACTTTAAGGAGGTTGTTATTTATGTTTTGTCCGTCATGTGGAAGTGATGTGGGAAATGCCAAGTTCTGCAACCAATGCGGGGCGTCCCTGGCTGCAACAGCACCTGCTGCGGCCCAGCAGCCCCCGGTCAGCGCACCGGCTGGCATGCGCCGGGCCCATGAGGTTGAATTTGAGATACATGGAAATGATCTTCAGTTTGTAGAGATTATGCTGGACCCGGGCGAGACTATCGTAGCTGAAGCGGGAGCCATGATGTACATGGACAGCGCCATCAAGATGGAGACTATATTTGGCGACGGTTCTGGCAAAGAAGGCAAGGACTTGATGGGCAAGCTCTTCTCGGCCGGCAAGCGCGTGCTTACCGGGGAAAGCTTATTTATGACTTCCTTCACCAACTCGGGAAGCGGTAAAAAGTGCGTATCCTTCGCTGCTCCTTATCCCGGAAAAGTGATATCCTTTGACCTGACCGACGTCGGAGGTATGCTGATTTGCCAGAAAGACGCTTTTCTGTGTGCTGCCAAGGGAATATCAGTAGGAATTGCTTTCCAGAAGAAGATTGGGGTAGGCTTGTTTGGCGGGGAAGGGTTCATCATGCAAAAGCTGGAAGGCGACGGCCTGGCTTTCATGCATGCCGGAGGGACTATCATTAAAAAGGAATTACAACCGGGAGAAACCCTGAAGATGGATACCGGCTGCCTGGTTGCCCTGACCAAGACGGTAAACTACGATATTCAAATGGCCAGTGGGATAAAATCGGCTCTCTTCGGTGGTGAAGGATTGTTCCTGGCCACTCTTACCGGCCCGGGAACCGTTTGGCTGCAATCGCTGCCCTTTTCGCGCCTGGCGGATAGGATTTACTCCGCCAGCAAGGCTGGAGGCGGTAAGGGTAAAGATGAAGGCAGCCTCCTGGGCGGCATAGGAATTGGCACCTTCTTTGGGGATGATTGAGAAAAATCAGCCCCCTTCTGGTGATAAGCCAGAAGGGGGCTAGAAAAAACGGCTTACTTTTTATTTTTCTAGCCCCAACATTGCATAAGAATTATTATGCTAACCTGGACTAAACTCCCTATCTATTTATAGCCCACTTTTTATTATCGATTTAAATAACGATCGAACCTCAAATCACCCGTATCTTTTGTAATGTTGCATTCTCTACATACCACTAAATATAAAAATACATTTAACTATTATAATAATAGCGTGATAGAGCAAAAACCCCAAAATAATACTTGATAACCAAAATATTACACATTGTGAAATAGACTTTTTGCTTTTTTTATACCAAAAATAGAATAGACTGAGTACCATTAAAAAATATATTATTGTACAATACAGCAAAAAATTTTTACTATATAAAATATGTACAGATGTACTCTGATTCATTTCCAAAATAATACCTAATATAAGAAAAAAGCCAAATATAATACCCGTCAGCCAATATATTGCCCAATATGATCTAGGCTTATCAAGCCTTTTATGCACTAATCTGAACATAACCAATAAGATAATAAAATACGCTATGGCCATTATTGCTGCTTTCATGACCAAAAACTCATCTATTGTACCCAAATAGTTCTCACTCCTCACCTGTTTTTTCATTCAAGTTTCATTCCCTTTAGGTAACGTCCTACTGTTATTAGCATATGTCCCATGAGTTCACCCCGTTGTCAAGACACAGATGCTAAAATTTCAAATTATCAATGTTTGTTGGTAGTAATAAGGGGCATATATATCAAACGAACTTGAAGCTGCTGCTCATTGTAGAACTGTAAACTTCACGAATAAGCTAAAATATAATTAACCTACAAATTTGCGTAGGGGACTGGGCCTTCAAACAAGAACTGTGCAAGGTGTGTTGTTTGAAGGCTTTTATTTATTTAATTACCCGGTAGACTTTAATCTGCCGGAATAATTTCACCCTTTAACCTAAAATAAAATAGCTCCGTCAGTAAGTATCACCGCCGTGTCATTATTGGCTTCGAAGTCTCAAGGTATACGCGATCTGGCAATTGGGCTTTCAGCCAGTTTGCTTTGCAGAACTGTTAATATCTATCGATTTCATGTATTTTGCAATAATAGCAAAATACATGAAATCCCCCTTACTTGATGCATCTTCATGCTATTTCGTGGCATATATTACCTTTTCCTCCATGATTGTGTCAATTGCCCGGTTTGGTGTATGTACTGTTAGGAATAGAACCTGAACAGTCATAACTAAAAATATAAGTCGAGGATTGATGAATGCAGTAGTCATTCAATCAAGAAATGCGAGACTGAGTCATGCCCGAATCGATGGACACAGTTGAGTTAGGTACAATAACAAGTGGATGGATTCGAAAATGCTTAACAAGGGTAACCGCTATGACGATGAGTTCAGGGCCGATGCAAGGCGCCTGGTTAGGGAAGGCGGCAGGGGCAAAGATGAAGTCAGCCTCCTGGGCGGCATAGGAATTGGCACCTTCTTTGGGGATGATTAAAACTGGTTGAAGATTAGACATAACTATATTTATGCAGAAGGCCACCTTACTTTAGAGGGTGGCCTTCTTAGCTTGTAGACAAAGTCGACAGTCCACCAGAGCATCAAAAGATGTATGACCGGATTGCCCCTACCCCAAGTCATAATTTACCATAGTCAATTTGCCATCTCCTGCAATCCAAGGACAATAGGAACCAGAGGACCCATTTCGTGTTTATGATATATATGTATACCCATATTTACCAAAAGGAAGAAACGCATATGAGTCGAAAATAAGCTATATGAGGCGTAAATGCTATTAAAATCCAAGCTAGTATTTTTATGGTCCGGAAACAGGAGGTTTTCCATGAGAAGAAAATTGGCAATGAAAAACAGAATAATTGCATATTTGTTAATATTGACCTCGATGATTGGAACTGGAGTATTTCATTCAGCACCAGCCCTGGCCGCAACTTCCACCGGCAGTAAAGTAAACAGCCAGGCTGTAATTAGCAGCTTGCGCGCCAACTATGACGGCAGCCTGGCCAGTGCCATTGTCGGAAGGGCGATCTGGTATATGGAGTACGGCTACATAAAATATGGTCATACCAAATACGCCACTACCGGGTATTGCGACTGCTCGCAATTTCTTTCCATGGTGTACAAGGATTATGGGTACAGCATTACTTCGGCGTCTCGCAAATATGATACCGTAGGGGTTCCGGTAGAAGGTGTGTACGTAAAGAACGGCAAGCTGGTGGGAGTGGAAAAATTGAAACCGGGGGATATTTTTACCTTCCAGCGGGTCGATCATATTACTCATGTAGCCATGTTCATAGGGATGTATGGCGGCAAGCCCTGCTTTATTGGAACTACTTCCGGGTATCCAACTGCCATAGGGATCGTCAGCGGTTTCAACAACTGGTATGGGGATCAGTTCCATGGAGTAAGAAGGGTTTTGACCAACAAGGCCTATGTACCGGGCGGTAAAATTACCGACCGGGGACCGGTTATTCCAGCCGTATACCGGATAAAACCCACCCAGCCGGTCGTTATGCCCAAGAACCTGCCCACCGGGTTTTAGATAGTAGGAGTTGATGAAGCTAATTTACGTCTCAAAAAGCCCTTCCCGCCGGGGAAGGGCTTTAACCATGATAAATTTAGGATTTAGCGGACGGCTTTATAATCTTATCAATAGAAGCATCCTCAAACCGGGGTGTGGTAAGGTGGTTTTTACTGAGCTTAGCAGGAGCTTTTCATAGGCGAGTTTCCTCGAATTGTTGCATAATAGATTGAGGGGGGTTATGATGTTCGAGTCAATCAACCGTTATATAAAAGTCCTCAAAGTTCCTGGCAATGGCAATTTCCCGTACTGCACCTGCGTCCTGTTTGATGATGAGATGAAGGTGCTTATGGACAGCAGCTGCGGTTCGGACCTGGCCGCTAAACTTAAAGCACACGGGTTGGATGTTTTGCTCCATACTCATATGCACCTGGACCACACGGGGAATACGGGTGAACTGGGGCCGGTCCAACTGTGGTGCCACGGTCTGGATGCCCCGGGAATAAGGTCGGTTCAGACTTATCTTGACATGTACGGTTTTCACATGTTCGAAGGGGAGCAACTGGGAAGGAAGCTGGCCGAGCATTTTGGCCTGCAGTCCAGAACAGTGGACAGGGAGATTGTTGATGGAGAACTTTTGGACTTTGGACGTATCAAATTGAGGGTGATTCATACTCCGGGGCACACACCCGGGCACTGCTCATTTTATGATGAGGAAAATGACATCTTGTTCAGCGCTGATATTGATCTGGGCCCTTTAGGGCCTTTTTACGCCCACCTGTGCAGCGATATAGACGACCTGCTGGGGTCTATTCAGAGGTGTATGGACCTCAAGCCGACCATGGTCATTGCCGGCCACAACGGCCTGGTCAAAGGAGATTTACACGCCAAGTTTCTTGCCTATAGGGACAAGGTTATATCCAAAGAAGAAAGGATCTATCGATCTATTTCAGCTCCCCGGAGTTTAGACGACCTGGCTGATGAACATAACTTTCTCATTCCGCGCCTGGAGTTTGCCTATTACCAGAAGTATTTTAATAAACACGGGGTGTTAAAACACCTGGAGCGCTTGATCAAAATGGGGAGGCTGGCGTGTGCAGAAGGACTCTATTACAGGGTTTGATAGATTTAGGCTTTAATATGACACGCATTACTGTAAAAAGAGGTATTATATATATAAGCGGGGAGTTGCATGCTATCCCCTGGAAAGGAGATGCCTGGTCGTAATTGATAGGCATCTTTTACTGTAAAGAAGTCCAATACTGCTGTATTTCATAACAATTCATCGGGCAACCGTTCCAGCCTTTTCAACTTCTAAAAACCGAGCAATGCAAGCTGCCATAAGAATAGTGAGATTTCCTAACATACTGTATCATGATATCTCATATAAAGCCCGGTATCAGTCAGATTGACTCAGTTACTGCACACCCGTGATGGAGTCTACCACCGATATTACGTAGTTTAATTCCTACCTTAAAATAATGGCCCGGATTTTGCTGATGATCAACCAGATAAAAAGTCGCCGACGTCGGAGAGTACCACTGTTGGGGTAAAGAGGAGGAGGTATTGCTTATGCAGCATCTGTTGTTTACCCAAAACGAGGGCATCGGGGTGGTAACCTTAAACCGGCCCCAGGCTTTAAACGCAACCAATATGGAATTGTTTGCGGAGTTGGAAGAATGTCAGACGCGGATTGCCCAGGACCGCTCCATTCGGGCCGTGGTGGTAAGCGCCACCGGTGAGCACTTTACAGTTGGAGTTGACCTGAACATGCTAAAGCAGGTTGATTCTCAGTTCATTTTAGACAGGTTGAGCTGGCTGCAGCGCCTTTACAGCCGCTGGCAGGAAATGCCTGTCCCGGTTATTGCTGCTGTTCAAGGGCTGTGCTATGGCTCGGGGGTGGAGCTCATATTGGGGTGTGATATGAGGGTGGCGTCCGAGGATGCCAGGTTTGCTATTCCCGAGGTTCGTTTCGGACTTTCACCTGATATGGGTGGAACCGTTCGCCTGACTAAACTGGTTGGCATCGGCCAGGCCAAACGATTGATTATGGGATGCGAGGAAATTGATGCGGCGGAAGCCCTGCGCATTGGCTTGATTGAGGTTATGGTTCTGAGATGCCAGCTAATGGAGCGAGCTATGAGAATAGCCGAGAAAATGGCCGCATTGCCCCCGGCGGCCATACGTTTTGCCAAACAGGGCATCAACCTGGCTGCGGAAAGCAGCGTAATGGCAGGGCTTCTTTTTGAACAGGCCCAGTCAACCTTTTGCTGTGGAACTGAAGATTTTTCGGAAGCGGTTAACGCCTTCCTGGAGAAGCGCAAACCTGTATTTAGCGGTCGTTAGGAGAACCGGACTGCAGGTAATTGTAACAAAACAAGGTGAAAAGCGGTCTATAATTTGGGGCACCACGGAACAGGTAGCCGGGGTGCCTGACTCTTATACCGGCCAGGGGCTAGAGAGTAATTCTATAATCCGCTACTTTTTAGAGCCCTGGGGCGGGATGGTTACCTTGCCACAGAATTTGCAGCGGTAGCCTTCTTTGAGCAGTTTTTTGGTAACCAGCTGCTCTCTCTGGCAGCGGGGGCATTTTACTTTGGGAAAAAAGGCGGCCATGGCTGCCGCTAAAAAATATGGATACATACTAATCCTCCCTATCCGGATCTCCAAAGAGCCAGGAAGCGCCGGTGATAAGTTCGGGCGTCCCAAGCAACACGGCCTGGTCCTCGGCTTCTATCCGCTCGTCTCCACTTGGATTTATGATGGTTTCCGAACCCCGCTGAATAAGTAGAACCGTCACTCCGAATTTAATTCGCAGGTCAATTTCCTTGAGTGTCTTGCCGGCTATTGGAGAGCTGCCGTCAACCCGGATGGTAATCATTTCCGCATCGTGATAGTGAAGCTTGATATCCTGAAGGCTGGGCGATTTTTTTGACAGGCTGCGCAGCATTTCATAGCCGTCGGCCCTGATTTCGGCAATAAACCTTTCGATATCCACTTTGGGAACCATATATTTCTTGAGCACCAAAGAGAATATCTCCACAGAGGTCTCGAATTCTTCCGGAATGACCTCGTTGGCGCCAACTGTATACAGTGGGTGAATCTCCTGGATATAGCGAGTGCGGACAATGATATGGACACTGGGATAGATTTTGTGAATCAGATCAGTTACCCTAATGGTAGCAGCTGGATCGGATATGGCCACCACTACAACTCTAGCCCCGTTTAGATTGACCTGATCAAGCACTTCGCGATGGGTGGCATCGCCAAAAAATATGGGTTCATCATTTTGCCTTTCTTTTCTGACAATATCAGGATTCATCTCAATAACCAGGTAGGGTATTCCGGATGCGGAAGCCGCCAGGGCCAAATTCTTGCCGTTTACCCCGAAGCCGATAATTACCAGGTGATCATTTAGCTGCTGCACTTCTGTTTCCTGGGTGTCTTTTATACCGGATTTCAACCGGGCTGGTAGGGGCAGTTTCAGCATTACCCGGGCAACCCGGGGCGCGAATGTAATGCTGAAGGGGGTAATGGCCATGGTGAGAACCGAGACGATTATAAACATCTGGTAAAAGCTGTCGCTCAGCAGCTGGTATTGCAATCCAACCCGGGAGAGAATAAATGAGAATTCTCCCACCTGACTCAGGGCAATCCCGGCTAAAACCGCCGTGCGCAGAGGAAAGCCCAGGGCTAAAACTACCAGACCGGCCAGGAGAGCTTTAGCGATCAGAACCCCCAGGGCGGCACCGGTGAAGGCGGCCGGGTTGTGCAAAAAGGTTCCCATGTTGAAGAGCATGCCGACTGAAACAAAGAAGATGCTGGTAAAAACGTCGCGAAAGGGAAGGATGTTGCCCAGAGCCTGGTGGCTGTATTCCGATTCGGATATTATTAAGCCGGCCAGAAAGGCCCCCAGGGAAATAGAAAGCCCGATGCTGGAAGTCAGCCAGGCTACCGCCAGCCCCATGGTTATAATGCTTATCAGGAAGAGTTCCCGGTTCTGCTGGCGGGCGATCTTGTACAACAGGTAGGGGGCTACCCAGCGGGAGCTGACAAATAAAAAGCCCAGCACCAGGACTACTTTGAGCAATAAAACCCACACCGGTCCGGCAGCCGTTCCACTGGTTTTGGCCAGTATAGGGGCTAAGAGAATCATAGGAATTATGACAATATCCTGAAAGATCAGAATTCCCAGAGTATTGCGGCCATAGGGCGTGTCTATTTCAGAACGGTCTTGAAGAAGCTTCAATACTATGGCGGTGCTGCTGAGCGATACCAGAAAACCGATAAATACGCCTACTTCCCAGGAGTAGCCTGTTTTAATAACTATAAACATGGTCGCCAGGGTGGTGACCAGTACCTGCAAAGCGCCTCCTAGAAAGACGCTTTTCCTTATTTGCACCAGCTTCTGCAAAGAGAACTCCATACCGATGGTAAAAAGCAATAGTATAATTCCCAGTTCGGCCAGAGCGTCAACGGTTGCCACGTCCTTAACCAGGGCCAATCCGTGAGGCCCGGCCAGGACACCGGTTATAAGAAGCCCTACCATGCTGGGGATTTTCAGCTTTTGGCATAGATATATTACAGCGATGGCAAGACCAAATATGAGCACAATATCATTGAGCAGGTGTATTTCCAATTCAATACTCCCCTTATATCTGGATGTTAAAAAAGCAGTCCTGCTAAAGGACTACCCCTAAAAAAATAGTCAGTTACTCATGAACCCGTGCTAGAAACTGAAGTGAAAAACAAATGACCGATTTTACACGATCATAATCAATTAAAAAGGTTTTATTACATATAATATACCATATTCTCGGCCTGTCCGGCCAATGGGGGGTAGACAGTGCCGCTAAAGCCCATAAAACGCAGCCATATGGACTGTCTACCTGGCTTTAAGGGGGATTCGCGGTGAGCAGGATGTTAGATAACCGCCAGCCTGTAACCCACCCCCGGTTCGGTCAAAATAAGCTTGGGCTGGTTGGGATCAAGCTCGATCTTTTTTCGCAAGTGGCTGATATATATGCGCAGATATTGAGAGTATTCCTGACTGTCGCCACCCCAGATGCTGGTCAGTAGATAGCCATGAGTGACCACTTTCCCGGCATTGGTTAGCAGTATTTTTAAAAGGTCATATTCTATGGGGGTGAGATGGACCTCATTTCCGGCCATCTTAACCAGGCGGCGAGAAAGATCGGCATACAATTCTCCTATTTGAATAACCGGTTCATCTTTGATATTGCCCTGGTGGCGCAGGGCAACCCGAATGCGGGCCATCAGCTCGCTCATACTGAAGGGTTTGGTCAGGTAGTCATCGGCTCCCAAATCCAATGCCTTAACCTTGTCGTGTTCGTGCCCCCGAACCGAAAGAATGATTATGGGCACCTGGCTCCATTCCCTGATCTCACTTACCACCGACAATCCTTCTAAATCGGGCAGCCCCATATCCAGTACTACAATGTCGGGACGCAGGGTCGCGGCTTGAACTATACCGTCTTTGCCACTGGCTGCTTCTATGAAATCATATCCGTGCGCGGTTAGCCCGACCTTGAGCAAGCGACGTATTTCCACTTCATCATCTATAACCAGTATTTTGGCACCCATGTCAATTATCCACCCCCTGATAATGGTACCCGGAGCCTATTGCCGTATTATTAGCGACTGGCAGGGTGAAGTTCACCAGGAGCCCGCCGCCTGACCGGCTTTTGGCCCATATAAAGCCCTGGTGGGCTTCAATAATGCCTCGACAGATGGAAAGCCCCAACCCGGTTCCACTGATATTGCCGGGCGATTGAAGCCGGTAGAATTTATCAAAAATCCTTTCTTCATCAGATGCAGCCACCCCGGGGCCTTGATCAGCTATGGAGACATTCAGTTCACCGGCTGCCTCTTGAACAGATAACTCTATTTCACTTCCGCCCGGGGAATACTTGACCGCGTTGTGCAAAAGGTTGGTAAGAACCTGTTCGATCAAGGCATAGTCTACTTTGATCAAACTGATATTATCGGGAATGTTTACCTTTATCCGGTGCTCGTGCAGTATATCACGGTTTTCCCGCAGGGTAACTCCAACAATATCCTGTATGTCGCACCAATCGGTGTGCAGGCGGATGTAGCCGCTTTCCAGCCGGGCCATGTCCAATAGATTGCCCACCACCCGGTTCATGCGCAGGGCGCCATGTTTTATGCTGGTGAGAAGGGTGCTTTTTTGTACCTCGTTATAAAGGTCCCCGTCATCAACCAGGCTGGATACCGCACCCAGGATGGACGCCAGCGGGGTCTTCATCTCATGGGAGACCGAATTGAACAGCGCTGAACGAAGACGCTCGCTTTCTTCCAGTGCTTTTATCGCCTGAGCTTCTGCGGCCAGTTGTAATCGCAAAATGGCTAGAGCGGCTAAACCGGTCAGGGCCTCCAAAAGGTCGGTTTGCTCTGGTGAAAAGAGCTGCCGGGTTGGTTTAACCCCCAGAACTCCCAAAGTCTTGGTCTCGGTTTGCACCGGCAGGTAGAATCCCTTGGCCCCCGGGAAGGCATCTGTTCCCACTCCACTGTGTTGGGAATTATTATAAGCCCATTCGGCAGCAGCCAGATCGGTGGGGCCTAAAACCAGATCGCTGAAGGCTCTGCTGGCAGCTGCGATTTTTAAGGAGTCTGTTTCAGGTAGGTACAGGGCTACTTCGGTGGCAATGGTCTGCGAAACATGGTCAACCACTTTGCGGGCCAAAAGATCCATATCGCTCACCGCTGACAATCCCCGGGCCAGATTATAAAGAGCCCTGGTTCTGGTTTCACGGTGAAGGGCTTCCTTCATTCGGAACCGTAGATGGTCGGCAATATTGCCGGTGGTGAAAGCGACTACCATAAAAACGGCGAAGGTAATCAGGTAGCGCACATCGTTAACGGTCAGCCTGTAAACCGGCGGAACGAAAAAGATGTCAAAGGAGGCCACGCTGACAAGGGCTATTATCGCTGAAGGGGTGACTCCCAGGCGAGCTGAGGCAAAGACCACCGGGAGCAGGTAAAGCATTCCCATATTGGTAACTCCCAGGTAATCGCCATACCTTTTGCCAAGCATTGTGACCAGGACAACCATAATCAGCGAAACTACCACTGACCAGGTCTTTTTTTCCCACCAGGGGATTTTATGATCCGTTTTTTCTCCAGATGTTACGGAATCGGCCTCAACATCATATTCCCTATAATCGGTCATAATGGCCTCCGGATCCTTCAGGCGATTGATAATTATATATTAGCCATAAAGGGTGCTGCGTTCCAGTACTCGGAACTCTAATTTCTATTGGGGCTTTAGTTCAGCCTTTTTGGCCGAGCGATAGGCCTTAATATCGTCCAGGTAGAACGGAATAATTGACACAATTACATTGCGCTTTTTCAGCATGGCGTTGGCGATAAAAAGACTTGTATTGTTGTGCAGGGACATTTCCCAGCGATGGGAGACAAAAAACTGGGGTAAAAGAACGGTAATGACATCCCCGGGTTGGGAGCCATGCTCTTCGGAATCAATGTATTGGGTCAGGAGATTTACCACCTCCCGGTAGGGTGAGGACTTTACAATCAAGGGTATGTCAGTGTTGAGTAAAGCCCACTTGCGACGCAGTTTATCGGCCTCCCCCTCATGAATTTCCACGTGAAATGCCTCCACGTTGGGGGTAATACTGCGGGCGTAGCGCAGAGCCTTGACAACCATGGCATTGAGGCTGTCAATGGGAACGATGACGTGATGGGAATAGCTGGCGGTGAAATTCAGCTGAGGCAAGAGCTCATTGGGGATATCCAGCTGATTGGCGATTGATTTATAATGCCTCTTGATCTTCAGCATAATCCCAATTATAGCTGGTACTACCACGAATACTATCCAGGCGCCTTCAGAGAATTTGGTCACACTGATCACCACAACCGCCACACCGGTAGTCAGGGCTCCCAATCCATTTACCAGGGCCTTGTACTGCCAGCCTGTTGAATGTTCTTTCCACCAGTGAACCACCATTCCGGTTTGAGACAGGGTAAACGAAGTAAAGACGCCCACTGCATACAGGTTGATCAACAAATGGGTGTCTGCTTTAAAAATCCAAACCAGAGCGGCCGCTGCCAGGCTCAACATAATAATGCCGTTATTATAGTTGAGACGGTGGCCGCGCATGGAAAGTTGTCGGGGAACAAACCCATCCTGGGCGATGACCGAGAGCAGGGTGGGGAATCCTGCAAAGGCTGTATTGGCGGCCATTCCCAGAATTATGGCGGTTGTTGCGGAAATGACAAAGAACATCCAGTTGGTGCCGAAAACCGCCATGGTCAACTGGGCTATAACTGTGTATCTCGCGTTGGGAGAAATACTATAGGCCTGGGCCAGGTAGGCTATACCGCCAAAACAGATTATGATAGCCAGGGCTAAAAGAATATAGACGGTCCGGGCATTTTTTTGGGCTGGTTCCTTGAAGTTGGGAACCGCGTTGCTTACCGCTTCAACTCCGGTCAAGGCGCTGCACCCCGATGCAAAAGAGCGCAAAAGCACAAACACGGTAATGGCACCCGTACCCAAAGCGAAAGCGGGATCCGGGGGAACCGAAACTACCGGAGGCATTCCTGACCAGTGTCTGCTCAGCCCGGCAATTATTAAGATGACCACCGACAAAATAAAGACATAGGTGGGCAGGCTGAAGATGCGGGCTGACTCACGGATTCCCCTGAGGTTGCCGACCGTCAGCAGGAGTATTATTACAATCGATATAAGCACCCGGTATTCATAAAAACCTGGAAAAGCAGAGGTAATGGCGGCAGTGGCCGCGCAGATACTAACCGCCACAGTAAGGGTATAGTCCACTGATAAAGATGCCCCGGCAATCAGACTGGAGATGGTGCCCAGGTTGTCCTTGGCGACCATGTAAGCTCCGCCTCCTCCGGGGTAGGCGTTAACCACATGCCGGTAGGAAAAAGTCAACACCAGCAGCAATGAGATTATAGCTATGGCTACCCTGGGCATCCATAAGAAGGATAAAGCGCCGGCAACCGGAACCAGCACCCGCAATATTTCCTCAACAGCATAGGCCACGGAGGATATGGCATCACTGGACAACACCGGCATGCCCCAGAAAACGTTTAATTTTTCATCTCCCAGCTGGCTGTTGGCCATACTCTTCCCAAAAACGAACCTGCCCAACTTTCTAAAAAACACCTCGACAAACCTTCCTTCCAGTTGATGTATTCCATCATTGGGGTAAATACAAATCTCGATTTGCCCATACTTTTTCAGGAATAGTGTACGGTCTTGAGGTGTAAATTATCTGTAAGAAGATCCGGGTCTTGGTGTAAAAATTTCATATATAAACGGAGAAAACAGGAGAGACGGTCCCCCTGTCAAATGGACCGTCTCTCCTGTTTTTTATTTTCCGAAGTTATATGTCCAACAGGTGCACGAGTTTCTCGAAACCTTTATCATCACCGTTTTCTTCAGGGTTGGGCCGCTTGAGCAGCAGCTGGTCCCGGCGGATTTTATCTTGCATGGCTGTAAAGCTCAAGGTAAGTTCGGATATGACCAGGGCGTCTGTGCTTTTCTTGTCGGCAAATCCATAACTGCGGAAGCTTTTGGTGATCTCATCCAAGGGGTAGGTATGAATCCCCAACTGCCCGTCATCGGCAATTTTAACCCACAGGATGACGTCGGTCATCAGGAAAAAGTATTCTTCTTTAAAGAACTTCTTGGCCCATTGATTGGCCTCGCGATAGAATCTATACCAGGCCCTTATCTCCCCGTAGGCCAGTAAGCGTTCCTTGAGCCAGGGGAAAGTGAGTTCGCTTTTGTACAGCTGGGATTCAATCAGTTTTAATTGCTCTTCCATAAACAACCTCCTGCAATTTTATTGGCTACGGTGAGTAGGGAGCTTACTGATGATAATTTAAGCGTGGATGTTTCGTGCAGCGACTGAGATCATTATATTGATACGAGATATTCCGGGGAATCCATTCTCCATATAGTATAAACTAAAAGTCGCTTGGGGAGTGTACGGCAAAAATATTCTATATGTGTTCTTGACTTCTGATACGAAATTTGTTGTAAGCTTATGCTATACTTGAAAAAGTTAAATAACATGTTCTATTCGGTCAGAGTGCTTGTGGTGAAAGCCAGAGTACGGGACCCTGCCGCCTAAGTCTCTTCCGGGGGATACGGAGGCTCAAGGTCATGAGAACGCGGCTTACTGGGGTGGGTAGCCTTTTATTAGGGTTGCTCTTTTTATTTTTTAGACCATACCGGAAAGTTGAAATCAGGAGGTAAACCATGGAGTTTTGGTTGTCAATCGTGATTTTTGTCGGAGCTTACGCTTTTATTGTGGTGGAGAAGGTGCATCGCAGCATTATTGCCATGGTGGGTGCGTCCCTGGTCATTGTGATAGGATTAATCAGTCAAAAACAGGCCTTTTCGGCAATAGATTTCAATACTATCGGTCTTCTGATCGGCATGATGATCATTGTAGGCATAACCCGTCAGAGCGGGATTTTCGAGTACCTGGCCATAAAATCAGCCAAAATGGCCGGGGGAAAGCCCCTGGCTATTTTGGGCACATTGTCCTTAATAACCGCCCTGACTTCAGCCCTATTGGATAATGTTACAACGGTTCTTTTAATAGTCCCCATTACTTTTGCCATTACCGATCGCCTGGACATTTCTCCCATGCCTTTCTTGTTAAGCGAGATTATGGCCTCCAATATTGGAGGCACAGCCACCCTCATCGGGGATCCGCCCAACATCATGATAGGCAGCGCCACCGGTTTGGGTTTTATGGATTTCATAAGCAATCTGGCCTTGCCGGTATTTGTCATCTTCCTGCTGGTCACCGGTATCATACTGTGGCTGTACCGCAGACAGGTTGCGGCTGCGCCGCAAAACATAAAAGAACTGTTGCAGCTTGATGAAAAGTCCTTCATCAAGGATTGGCTCTTAATGAAGAAGTCGCTGCTGGTACTGGGGTTAACCCTGGCCGGCTTCCTGGCGCACCAGTCCCTGCACCTGGAATCTGCCACCATTGCCCTTCTGGGGGCCAGTATACTAATGCTAATCAGCAATGAGAATGTGGACGAGACACTCCTGGCTGTAGAGTGGCCGACTATTTTTTTCTTTTCCGGTCTGTTTGTAATGGTGGGAGCCCTGGTAGAGACCGGGGTAATTGCCCTGGCGGCCCAAAAGGTTTTGGCCTTAACCGGGGGCAAACTGGTACCCACCGGAATTCTGGTATTGTGGCTGTCAGCGCTTGCTTCCGCCTTTGTTGACAACATACCCTATGTTGCTACTATGATCCCCCTGCTGCAGTCGGTGGGGCAGATGTCCAATATGCCCATGGAGTCCATCTGGTGGTCTTTGGCTCTGGGAGCCTGCCTGGGTGGGAACGGCACTTTGATCGGGGCTTCGGCCAATATCATCGTAGCCGGAATTGCCGAGCGTTATGACACTCCTATAAGCTTTACCCGCTACCTTAGAGTAGGTTTTCCTTTAATGCTGCTGTCGGTGCTCCTGGCGATGCTCTACCTCTATTTCGCCTACTGGTTGTAATAAAACCCGGGGCTGCTTAGATGCAGCCCCGGGCTGACTTCCGGGATACGAGCCCGTTAACTATTGCAACTATGTAATACTTCTAATGTCCTGGCAGCCGGGGAGTTTCAATAATGGTGGTTCCGGCCGGAAGGGTGAATAAGCCTTCATCCTGGGGACCCAGTTTGATGTTGCTGAATTCTGATGTGGCTTTGCCGCCAGCAACCGTTGCTTCGGTTTTGAGCGGCATGCCGATCGCTTCGCTGATCCACATTTTATTCTCATCAGGTATATCTATATTGCTGATAATTACGCACTGTTGTTCACTGATCTTTTCCCGCCCCAGAACCTTATACTTGGCTGGATCTTTAAGGGCCCACTGGTTGGCTGATTCCGAGTCAATAGAGCCGATGCGGGTGGCCGTTTTATTGGCCGGGTTGTACATATAGATAAATCCGTCAGCAGTAGCGATGGTTATCGTTTTTAGGCCCATGGATTCCGTTTCTATGCGGACTTTATTGCCGGTGATCCAGTTTTTGCTGGTTGAGGTGATCGTGCCCTGCCCGGTCGCGACGCTGGTCTTCATTTCATAGTAAGCGCCCTTGATGGACTGGGTCTGTTTCATGATATCGGTCAGAGGTACTTCAGGGGTGCCGGCGTCCTTTTTGGTTTCCGTGGCTGCCGGAGCGCTCTGTTCAGCTGGCACAGTGGTGGCAGTCTGCTTTTTAGAGCAGCCGGCTGCACCGACCAGTATGAGCAGTGCGGCCAGGACCAGAATAGGTATCCTTTTCATCAAACAACCTCCCTTACAAACTGCGGCTTCAGGATTAAGTACAATATACGGAATGTTGTACAGGGTCTGCAAAATATTGCCTACGAGAACATGTTATCATTGGCTGGTTAAATCGCCTATGATGCTTTGGTCCTGATTTGCAGGTTAATTATCGCATGATTCCGGAGGGGTAGGACGGATTGTGCGGGGTAAATAGGATAAAGAGGATTTTTACTGGATAAACAAGAATTGCTACCACAGGTACATTAAGCCATAGAGAGGGCGCCCGATGAGACGCCCCGATTTAAGGAGGAGTTGCCCGTGATAAATGAAGTCCTACCCAATATTTTCTGCCTGAAAATACCGCTTCCCCACAATCCCCTCGGGGTGCTCAATTCCTATTTAATCAAAGGCCGGGAGAGAAAGCTTTTGATTGACACCGGATTCAACTGGCCGGAATGCCGCAGCGCTTTACTTGAGGGAATTGCCGAGTTGGGTGTAAGTCTGAAGGACTTGGAATTTTTAATCACCCATGTCCACGCCGATCACTCCGGGCTGTTGTTCGACCTGGCCCCGCCGGGTGCAGTGGTGTACGCCAGCAAGCGAGATGCCGATGAACTACGGGCCTGCTTTACCGGGAGCTACTGGGAGGAGGTTGACCGGGAGTTTGGGCTTCATGGATTTCCCCAGAACCGGGTGGGCAGTGAGGCCAATCAGATAAAATCATTTATTTCCGGACATGACCTGGGATTTGTCTACCTGCAGGAAGGCATGGTTTTGGAGGCAGCCGGCTACTGTTTTACCTGTATAATGACGCCCGGCCACAGCCCGGGCCATATATGCCTTTACGACCATAAACAAAAGGTTTTGATCTCAGGTGATCATATACTGCCGGATATATCGCCTAATATAACCCTGTGGCCGGGTGTCGAGGATCCGTTGGGAGACTATCTGCATAGCCTGGATAGAATCGACCAGATGGAGATTGAGCTGGTCTTGCCCGGCCACCGGGGATTTATCCGGGACTGCCATGGCCGCATTGAGGAATTGAGGGAGCACCACCGGGCGCGCCTTAATGAGATAACGGAAATATTGGAGGCCGGGGCCATGGATGGCTACCAGGTGGCCAGCCGGATGACCTGGGATATGAGTTATTCATCCTGGGATGAGTTCCCTCCTTTTCAGCGCTGGTTCGCAACCGGCGAAGCCGTCGCCCATTTGCAGCACCTGCTGCTTAAGGAGAAGATTATAAAGATTACCACCCCGGAAAAGTTCCTGTTTGCCCGGCCCGCTTGAGACGGGACGCTTAGGACCGGGGAAGGATTATCCGAAAGGTTGTCCCCTGACCGGGGTGGGAGCTGACATTGATAGTTCCCCGGTGTTGGGTTGCGATCCACTGGGCTATGGAAAGGCCCAGACCTGAACTGCCGGAGTCGCGGCTGCGGGGTTTCGCGCAGAGCCGCATCCAGCGGGAATATGGCCGGGGACTCAACCGAGAACCGCGCCCTAACGTCAATTAGATTTGAAAACGGGCTGCCATGAGGCAGTCCGTTCTTTTTTAGGTATATGTAAAAATATATTAATACGGATTTAAGAGTTACTCTTCGGGTTCTTTTATCTCTTCAATATATTCAGGGCGGTCGTTTACCGGGCTGCCCACCAGGGGAGATACCCGGTAAGCCCGCAGCTGCGGGCGGGGATGAAGAAGGGCCAAAAAACGCTTCATAGCTTCCCGGCTCTGATCTTCAGGGCCCTTAAGCCATACTTCTTCCAGCTCCGGTGTTAGAATAAGCGGCATCCGATCGTGTATGGACCGGATCGAGTTCTGGGCCCCGGTGGTTATGACTGCAAAGCTATCCATGGTTTTCGCATTGGGCCCCGTCCAGGTGTCCCAGATCCCGGCAAATCCAAAGCAGTCGCCAGTCTCCATAATAATTCGATAAGGCTCTTTACCCCGGCCCTTTTTCTGCCATTCATAGTAGCCGTCAGCCGGGATGATGCAGCGGCGGCTTGGCAGTGAGCTTTTAAAGGCGGGCTTTTCGTCCACGGTTTCTAAACGGGCGTTAATAAGACGGCTCCCCATTTTGGGGTCTTTGGCCCAATGGGGGACCAGTCCCCATTTCATGGTTTTCAACTGGTTGACTTTGTCGGCTCGAACTACAACCAGGGTTTGCTGGGTGGGAGCTATGTTGTAGCGGGGATTCCAATCCAGACCCGAAGGCGGGCAGGCAAATCGGCTTTCAATGTCGGAAAGGGTGACGGTCAGGGTATAGCGACCACACATTGAATTTGAGCACCTCCTAAAACCACAGTATACTACCGCTGCTCTAGATTGCTTTCCGGAATGCTTTTCCCAATAAAAGGGCCTTAGCAATAGAAACCATATCTGGCTATCATTTTGGGGAGGAATCTTTAAGCCGTGTATGGTAGGATAATAAGTGATATCCACTAATAATACCCATTTTATTGCAGTAGGCCGACTACCCTGGGATGACAATAGGAAGAAGTCCGGTTATACTGGGCTTCACCTGTAATCCTTTTGTTGTCGCGGGGAGTCTGGTCATTTTTTTGCACGTTTTCAATTCCTTATGTTTTAAGCCTCAATAAACCGGTAATTAAAAAGGCTGGCGGCTTCCCGCGACATCAGCGAGGCGGCCAGTTCTTCCTTGACCTCCTGCAGCCGGTTTTTGCCTCCCGCATCAAGTGAGCCTGACAGGGCGGCTTTAGACAGAACGATGAATTCATCCGGCACCATACCCGGGGCCAGAGCCAGGCCAAGCTTGTGCTCCTGATATCCCAGTTCAAAATAAAACTTGCCGCCATTGGCGCTTAAAGGCGCGTCGGCTTGTTGCCCCAGGGCCGGATCGGCCATCATATTCCCCCGGGCCC
The DNA here is from genome assembly GCA_039679855.1 of Syntrophomonas sp. Classification (GTDB taxonomy): domain Bacteria; phylum Bacillota; class Syntrophomonadia; order Syntrophomonadales; family Syntrophomonadaceae; genus UBA5314. The sequence goes on along the minus strand of JBDKUE010000008.1, from coordinate 2,029 downwards.
GGGCCCGGGTCACCATCTCCACCCCATCCAAAACTCCGGTGGCGGCTTCCCCCAAAGCGGAAGCAAAACTGAAACTGCCCCGGCGGGGAACGGCTCCCGGTGATAAGAGCTCAAAACCGAGTTCCATCAGTTTAAAGGCTATGGCGACTCCGCCGATATGCAAACGCCCATGGTATTTGATCAGGTCTTCGTATGATATCTCCAAAAGAGTCTCCCGGTCCATGATCTTCAGAATGTCTTTCATAGTACCACCTCCGGTCTTTTTACCATTGTACCGCAAAGAGCCACTCAGTCAGGCCTTTTATATGCAAAAAACGGCACTGGTTTTTTTCGTTGAGAAACAGAAAAGCCTTTCAACAAAACGTATGACCTGCCAGTTTTCGATATCCCTTTATAAAACCAAACAGGTAGTTGAGCGGCTTGTGGCACCTGAAATAAAGAAGGCGACCGGCTTGCCGTGGAACAATTTTCCAGAAAAACCATAGGTTAAAGTAATCTATGAGAAAGGAGGGATGGTTATGCCTAATATCTTTTTTCCGACCCTGGCGGATACATTTATATCACAGTATCAGCCCAACACCAATTTCAACGGGGCGACCAATCTTTTTGTCAGCCGGTTTCGACAGGTAGGGGACATTTATCGGAGTTTGCTGCTTTTCCGGTTGACCAATCCCGTGAATAGTTCGAATTTGATTCCACCGGGCAGCATAATTAACGAGGCGTTTTTACAGTTGACTATATCCCGCAATGAACTGCCGGTAGGCGGTTTTATAACGCTGAGGGTATTTACAGCTTTGGAGCCCTGGGACCCGGCAGTAGTTACCTGGAACCATCAGCCCAATTTTCCAGCGGTTGCCGAAGCCACAGCTAACATTACGAACGGGCTGGGGACAGTAAATGTCAATCTTACCAACCTGGTCAGGGCCTGGTTTAGCGGTCAGATCGTGAACCTGGGGATCGTGCTGGCCGGCAATGAGAATGCCAATTCACTGGTGGGATTCTTCTCCAGTTGGTCGAACAGCAGCGGGGCCTGGCCCAAGCTCTATGTAAACTATTCAACAACCACCAACGGAAGCTAACCGACACTAGCAAGACTACCCAGAAAATCCAAGAGGACCTGCACTTTTTAAGCGCTGGTCCTCTTAGTGTGGAGTTCTCGTACTGTTCATGCAGTACCTCCTTGAGGTTTTCACCCTTTTGCTTCACCTTGTTCTTCCTCCAAGCTCTTCGGGTATACTGCCAGGTGATGAGGCTTTGCTTGCCCATTCTATCATCCTATCCTGCGTCCCTTGATTCTTTTAAGAAGAACTCTGGCTCCTTTTGGGTGTCCCAGTTGGTGATTTTTACATCACCTCCTGTTATCTTTATACTATGGTTAAGCTGTAAGCTTGTCAACCATTTGAAAGCATATTTTACCTATTGTGAATGTTATCATTTTCAAAAGCTTAAAAGGCCTATTTTTAGGGAATTATTTGAACACCGGAGAACTCATTTCTATGGTTTCTTGTGGCCTATTATAAACATAAAAGGTACAATATGGGGACAACAGCCTGGAGCAGCGGTAAAGGGCTTTATCAATAATTGGAGGCAGGCCTATGGGAGATGCCGTGATCAAGGTGAACAACCTGAGTAAAAATTACCATGAATTAAAGGCCGTGGACCGGCTTGACTTTGAAGTTGGGAAAAGCGAGTGTTTTGGCTTTTTAGGCCCTAATGGAGCAGGCAAGACCACTACTATGAAGATCCTGTACGGCAAAGCGCTGCCTTCAGCTGGAAAAAACACGGTCATTGACGTATTCGGTTTTGATCCCCGCCGGCAGCCCCTGGCCATAAAAGCCCTGTCGGGAATAGTTCCCCAGGAAGACAACCTGGACGCCGAGCTGAACGTCAGCGACAACCTGTTGATATATGCACGGTTTTATGCAATTACCGGGCGTGAAGCACGCGAGCGTATTGACGAACTGTTGGAGTTTATGGAGTTAAGGGACAAAGCCCGGGTAAAAATCCGGGAGCTGTCGGGAGGCATGAA
>JBDKUE010000013.1:0-1637 GCA_039679855.1 Syntrophomonas sp. | reverse complement strand
AGGGTGTATATACGCCCGGGCTGGCCGGCGGCATCCATATCTATGCCGCTGAACCAATTGGCTACCTTGATCTTCGGATACTGCTTGAGCTGACTAAACATATCATTGATCCACTGGACCTTGTCCCCGCCGATGGAGCTGCAAGAAAATTCCGTGATCATGAAAGGATAGTCGAAGTTTTGCACATATTCATTATACAGAGGTTGGTAAATGGCGTTAAAGGAACGCCATTTTTCTCCTTCAAAATGAGTGCCCGTATTGTAGCCGGTCATCCCTACGATATCTACATACTCCGATCCGGGGAAATACATCAGGTTGTGGTTCCACTGAAAACCAGGTAAATTCAGGTCATTGGGATTCCATACCCACAGCACGTTGTCCACCCCGTTGGCCTCGAAGATCCTATATACATGGCGCCATACGGCTTTATAAATGTCAGTGTCTTTACAGGTCCGCCAGCTGCTCCAGGTGCACCAGTCACCGTTCATTTCGTTGTTCATTCTAAACAGAATCGGATGGCCAAAACCCTTTAAACTGCGGGCATAATCGTTCAAATAAGCATCGTATTTACCATTTAAAATATCATACATGACCCGGCTGTTGTCGGCTCCATATACCTCGGTCTGGAAGGTCAGTTCCAGGTATTTTTTCTGCTTATAGGCATTATCCAGCAGTTCGCGGGGCAGCGGGGTTCCCAGGGTCTTATACCATACCAGAATATGAAAAGGGCTGCCAATCTGATCTTCCAGGGTATTAAGAGGCCCAAATCCGCGTATTACCGGCTCCATATAGATGCCCCACTTCAGACTGGCCTGGTCGGAAAAATACTCCTGGTAAAACTGCTGGGTCTCCGCATTTAGCCGGCTCACCCGGTTGGTTTGTTTAAAACGGGTATTGATGCGCGGCTCGCCCTGTTGATCAATCAGCCTGAAACTCTTCACCAGAGGCAGGTATTCAGAAGGGTCTCCGGTGGATTTTATAAAGATGGTGTAAACTTCCTGCTCACTTTTTACCAATTCGGCACTTAAATAGTTGTTGCGATCGTTGGGCGAATTCAGTTTGGCTCTGCTCCACTGCAGCAGATGGGTTTGCATTCCATCGACTTTGATGGTTTTTTCCATGGCCAGCGGGTAGTCGTCCTGGCGTTCCAGAAAACGATTGCCATATCCTATGTAGTCCGAGCTGTTGTTGATGGTATTGTAAAAGACATCGTGATAGATCTCCACCTGGGTCGACTCGTTGGCCAGCACTACACGGACCTTGGAAAGACTGGCATCCACCCACATGTCTCCCGGAAAATCCACCGAGTATCCATTAGCATAGTCGAACAAACGCTTTTGACCCGATGATAGAGAACTTATCTTTTTGATATCGTCGGTTGCTGCGAAATTGGCAGAGTCGGCTATAGTTCCGTTCTTTATGTAAATATCTTCCGCGGCCTGGGCAAGCCCGGGATTAAAGGCGAGAAAAGCTAAGATCAATGCAACCCCGACCAGCTTTCGTGTCAATGTTTTTCCTCCTCAATATCCTTTTCTGACGATTTACACCTTTTTATTATATTATTGTTCACAATGGACAGCAATATGGGGGATCGGAGCTTAAGATTGCCGCGTCGCTTTGCTCCTCGCAATGACCCA
>JBDKUE010000055.1:0-8143 GCA_039679855.1 Syntrophomonas sp. | reverse complement strand
CCAATAAGCTCGCCGTCTTTACTTAAGGCCTGGCTGAACAATCTTATATCCTCGTCCAGCTTATCGTTGCCGGTACATACGGCAACGGTCATGGCATCGCCCTGTAAACCGATCCGATCTATCATCGGCTTTTCGGAATCGTACAACTTATCATATTTGTATGACTCTTCTTGAAAATAAAATTTAGCCCGGCAGACCAGGATGGCCAGATCAAGAACCCGGTGCAGCGGGAGTTCCTCCGATTGCCGGGACCACTTTTCACCGGTGTATCTCCATACCTTGGCGGAAATATCTACCTTGCCCCGATCATTCCATTGCGCCAGGCCCAGAGAAAGTCCTTTAGCGTCAGTATTATAAGCATAACGGCCGTCTACATTCTCGTAGTCATCGGCAGTTATAACCGGTTTGTGTTTTAGTGTAGTTGGTATTTTCATTATTCTTCCTCCAGGAATTCATATTAGTAAATTAGTAAGTTACTAAATTACTAAGTCATAATAACATATGTACCGCATCGCTATCAAGTCCATTTTGGCATTATTAGAGCAATGGCCATAGAAAGTCTTATATTCAAAAAAATTGTTAATAATAAAAGGGTTTAAATTTTAATTAGGGAAGTAATTGGCTTTAGGCGAAAATAATCACCACAGGAAAAGTGGCAGGCTGGGAGTGGTCGTATTGTCGGATAAACCGAGCAGTATATTTCGCAACCGCTTTATGCAGGCAGTTGTACTGTCAGGCGTTTTTTTACAGATTGGCATCTGGGTGCGCAACTTTGCAGTTCTGTTATTTATCATGGATAAAACCAATGCCAATCCCATTGCCGTATCGTTAATCTATGTGGCCGAATATGTTCCGATCTTTTTATTTTCCTTTATCGGCGGCACCTTTGCCGACCGCTGGCCGCCCCGCAAAACTATGATATCGTCCGATCTGCTGAGCGCTCTTTCCGTGTTTATCGTATTATTGACCATCGTCTATGGAACCTGGCAGGCTGTCTTTCTTATAACTTTTATTTCGGCTATACTATCCCAATTTTCACAGCCGTCAGCTATGAAGCTGTTCAAGTTCTACGTGCCCGCAGAACAGCTCCAGTCGGCAATGGCCCTTTTTCAAACCTTGAATTCCATATTTATGATAGTAGGTCCGGTGCTGGGAACCATGGTCTACTTGAAGCTGGGAATCAACTATGCCATAGCCATAATGGGTCTGGCCTTTGTAGCGTCGGCGGGAATGCTCACCCTGCTGCCCTCCGACCCGATCGGGGAAGGCCATGCCCCGGGGCACTTCTGGCATGAGATGATAGAAGGCTTTAAATATGTTCTCGGTAAAAAAGTGCTTACCATCATGGGCGAGGTTTTTATTGTGGCCGGTCTGGCAGTTGGGGTGATCCAACCCCTGGGGATCTTTATCATAACCGAAAGACTGGGATTGCCCAAAGAAAGCCTGCAATGGCTGCTGGCAGTCAACGGTGCCGCTATGCTGATAGGCGGTGCAGTAGTGGCTGGATGGGCCAACCGCATTGCGCCCCAGAAGCTTTTAATGGGAGGAAGCTTTATAAGCGCTATAGCCGTTTTGGGTGTGGGGTATTCGAAAATCTGGGTTCTAACCCTGGCTTTCCAGGCTTTGAACGGTCTGGTCATGCCCTCGGTTTTCGTCGGCTTAAATACCCTGATTCTGCACAATACCGAGCAGGAGTTCGTAGGAAGGGTGAATGGAGTGTTAAATCCTCTGTTTATCGGGGGCATGGTGATAACCATAAGCATTTCCGGCTGGCTTAAAACCCATCTCGCTCTGCCCGGCATCTATATAATATCCGCTCTGCTGTTACTGGGTGATACTCTGCTCTGCCTCCCCCTCCTGCATAAAGGAACCCCGGTACCGTCTTCGGCAAATGAACTGCCCGAGAACTCCCTCGAATAGACTGCCTTCTGTCGCGCTATTTGCCCGGAAGTTCTCGTGGTTGGAGGAACAACGGCCTGCTATGAAGAATGGCGGAAATAAGATTATATACGGTCTATCCGGGGGGGGGGGAGAGATTCCATGGATGAGGAGAAAATTAAGAAGATTCTGGACAAAATTGAGCAGTGGATGATGATGACCTGCGAGGGCTGTGCCATGCCGGAAAAGTTGAATCCCCTGATTGAGGAACTGAGGAAACTGCTCGAAAACGAAATGAATGGAGAGCCAGTTAATCCGGAAAAACCAGGTGCATGACAACGGCTTGTTTCGAGCCTTTCGATACCAGGGCAATCTTGTCAGGGCCAATAAGGTGTATTTTATAAACCAGGTTAGTGGGCCATTTATCAGGATAAACCAGGGGAAGGGGGAGCCCCTCTGCCAGTGACCAGGCATAAAGAACATCGCTTTTAGGTGATGCGCCAATCGCTCGGCCGGCGGCCAGTAGAAACCGTCCGTCGCTGTTAAACATCACCTGGTGGATGGAGTTGACGCCGTCATTGGCGTTGCCGCAAAACTCCGCTTCTTCAATATCCGGATCAAATAATTTGACGCTGTTCTTGAGGCCCACGGCAAACTGCTTTTCGCTGTGGTGAAAGGCCAGACATTTTCCGGCGGCCTTAAACCTCTCTATCCTTATGCCCGTCTGGGAATGGTAGAGTATTGTGGCGTGAGGGTGGGCGACCACCAGCATCTGGCTGTCCGGCGAAAAGTCCATCAAATGAGCCCCGGCATCGCCCACCTCTTCATCCATGTGGCTGCAAATTGAGTATTTTTTCGTTTCCCAGATAACCGGACGGGCTTTGTTATCGAGCGCGGCCAGGAATTGGCCATCGGGTGAAAACACCACCTGGTTGTGGCTCAAGCCGAACATGCCTTTGAAAAAGCCCTGCTTGTTAAGCCGGCCGTCCACAACCTGCATCCATTCTCCCGAAGGGAGTGACCACAGGCCCACCTGGTTGTCATCGGTGGCTGCCGCCAGTAAGCGCCCGTCAGGCGAAAAAGCCACGCCTTGAATGATCCGGCTGGGGGCCTTTAATTTGTACAGGGGTGTGGTAAGTTCAGCCATAGAATATACTGTTATCTCGGCCGAACGAAAATAGACCAGGAACTGCTCGTCCCCAGACATGCGAATTCCAGCCGGCTCTTGCTCAAATGATAGATGTGCGGTTGTCTGCAGGGTAACGGGGGATGCCAAGTATACTACCTCCAGCCTCTTAATAAGTATTTGAATATGTCATTATTCTGCCAAAAACGCTAATAAAAAATCTACCATAATACGGGCGAAAAATGAAGCCGGTTCAGTCAACTGTAATACCGCCTGGTATGCTCCAGGAAGCCCAGAATGGGTGGAGAAAGCCACTTGTCTTTATGGTAGGCGATTTGGGTGGCAACCGGCAGGGGCGGTTCATGCCAGGGGAGTTCAACCAGCAGCTTTTGAGATATCTCGTACTCGACCGTAATACGCGGCAAAATGGTAATTCCCAGACCGCTCATGACCAGCTGTTTAATGGCCTGGAGGTTGTTGATCTCAATAAGCGCTTGCGGCTTAACCTTCGCTTCATTGAGCAGGTCGTTGATCAAAGCGCGATATGTGCAGTTTTCCTGGGTTATGATCAAGTCCTGGTTTTCCAAGATTCGCAGACTGTCCAGGCCGCCAGAGCTTAACAGGTGATCGGGGGAAGCGACCATAACCACCGGCTCATTGAGCAGGGTTTCCACTTTCAGATCGGGGTAGTCTACCTCACGGGTTAAAAAGAAAGCTACATCGACGGTATTGTTTTGCAGCTGTTCGTGGATGCCTTTTATGGAGCCAAACTTCAGGTTTATGTCCACCTGGGGATAGCTTTGCATGAAGTGTTTAAGCACAGAAGGCAAACGGACCACGCTGAATGATTCATTGGCCCCAATAGTAATTTTTCCGGCTACTGTTTCACTGGAGGAGAGTTCGGACATCATTGCGCTGGCTTCGTCGGAAAGCCTTAATATATTTTCTGCGTATATCAGGAAGTGTTCTCCCTCCCGGGTCAGTTTGATCCGGTGTCCCAGCCTTTCAAACAACTTGATGTTAAACTCTTTTTCCAGCAGTTGAACATGAGTTGAAACCGTTGGCTGGGCATAACCCAATTCTCTGGAGGCGTGGCTAAAACTGCCCAGTGCCGCTACAGTAGAAAAGGTTTTGAGATGCTTGATATCCACTTAACCACCCCCCTTCCCTTTCATCATAAATTTTAATCATATCTATTACAACTATCAATTTTACAAATAACTGGGCAGCATTGTACTCTAGAAATAGAGATAAGGGGGGATATGATGAACAGAGAAGATTTAATAAAAATAGCTGGCGACTTTATTGAAAACTCACCGGACAATTACATAAACGAGCAGCTGGCTATCTCACCTGACCTGGTGGGAATGAAAATTTTCGAAGCTCCTTTATTTGGTTTTGGGGCTCCAGATGATGCCTATTTTAACTTGTTCAAACGGGATTCGATCATCGGCCAGCATTATATGCTTCCCCGGGAATGGCTGCCGGGAGCCCAAACGGTTATTTCTTTTTTCCTGCCATTCTCCCTGGCAGTAAAAAAGGCCACCCGCAAGACCAGGTTATGGCCGTCCAACGAATGGCTGCACGGGCGAATTGAAGGCCAGGCCTTCATAAATAGATTATGCGCCTATTTGAGTGGCAGCTTGAATGACGCCGGGTATACAAGCCTGGTGCCTTCATCGGATGAAAGATTCTGGGCTCAGATGAATGCCGGCCCCAATTCCAAGCATCCGGGTTTGTCCTTTACCAGCACTTGGTCGGAACGACATGCCGCCTTCGTCTGCGGACTTGGAACCTTCGGCCTGTCCAGAGGATTGATTACCGTCCGGGGAATAGCCGGAAGATTTGGCAGCATCATCAGCGAATTATACCTGCCGGCTGATGAGAGACAATATGAAGAGGTTTCCGAATTCTGTTCGATGTGCGGCCACTGCGTAAAGAGGTGCCCGGTAGGTGCCATATCTATTGAAGAGGGAAAGAACCACAGCATCTGCTCGGCGTTTCTGGATCGAACCACCGCCCGGTACAGCCCCCGGTACGGCTGCGGCAAATGCCAGACTGGTGTTCCCTGTGAAAGCCGCATTCCTCCTAAAACTAACCAATGATGGTCGGCCTTCGTTGATGAACTCATCCCCGAACGCAAAACCGCCGATGGATTTTACCCCAACGGCGGTTTTTTCAGAAGGGTTAATATTTATCCAAAGCGGGCCTGCCCGGTGTTCTTACCGACCCGGACCGCGTCCCATACCGCCGCCGGGCATCCTGCCGCCTGCCTGGCCGTACTGGGTGACGACGCCGGACAGCTGAATGCTGGCCACCTGGGTTCCTGGAGTGTAAGTCCCACCGCTGTATAGACCATCCTTGATAGTGCCGGTTGAACTCCCGCCTACGTATACCGTATAGGTGGCTCCCTGTTCGAGCTGCGGGGAGGATACGATCAACGAGGCGTAGTCTTTAGCTGGGGAGAAAGTAAGGATTTCCTCTCCTGCTTCATTTTTTATGCATATTAGAGTTCCCGCTTTCTGGGTTCCCAGATTGAGCTGCAAACTAGCCTGGGCCGAATCGGCGCCTGGAGCCTGAACCATTCCCGAGCTGCCTGCGGCAATCAGCAGTCCACCGTTAACGGTGCCGGTTCCATTGTAATCGAGGGCGCCGTCGCCGTCACTGGTGGGGCCGTTTACTATTACAGTACCGCCGGTCATGGTAAAGTCCCCGTTAGAATCGAGGCCGTCACCCTGGGCATTGATGTAGATATAGCCCCCATTGATGTCAAGTTTGCTGCCATCCGAGGTGTCGAAATTATTCTGACCGGGTCTGCAGTTAACCGAAGAACCGTCGCTGCCGCCGGAAGTATTGAGGCCGTCGTCACTGGCCTGTACGTGGATACTGCCTTCGTTGATGGTAATGGCGGCGCTTTCCAGCCCTTCGTAACTCTTATCGATAGTGATATCACCAGCATTTACTACCAGTGAAGCATCGGAATGGATACCATCATCACCCGAGCTAATACTTACTGTACCTCCATTTATGCTTATGCTGCCGTTGGAATGGACGGCATCGTCTGCCGTGTTTAATACGATGCGGCCGTTTTCGATTGTGATATCAGCCGCGGCTTTGATCCCTTTGGCCGACTCGGTATCGGTATCGCTGGTGTTGACCTTAGCCTGGTTCATACCGGGCATCGCTTGATTACCCTGGCTGATGCCGTTGGCGCTGCCACCCCCGGAAGAGATATTGATATCTCCTCCTTTGATAAGGACGCTGGTTTCGGCTTGAATGCCATCCGCCTGGGCGGCGACCTGCAGGGTTCCACCTTCAATATAGATGAAGCCCTTGTTCTCATCCTGGTCGTTGTTGGACTGAAGTCCGTCCTTGCCTGCCTTGACGGTGATTTTTCCATCCCGGACCGCAATGCTGTCTTTCCCCTGGATTCCGTCGGCACCGCTCGTAACGGTAATGCTGCCGTTTACCAGCTTGAGGTCGTCTTTACTGGAAAGGCCGACGCTGTTTATGGCTATGACCGTAAGTGAGCCCCCGCCGTTGATGGTCAGGTCGTCCTGGCTGAAAAGTGCGGCATCCGGTTCATCCGAGGAGGTGTCAGCCAGGTCTGACGAACAATTGAAGTTAAGGCTGTTGCTGCTTCCTTCAGCCAAGGTTATGACCGTTTTGTCGGCGTTCTTGATGTATAGAGGCGAGCTTGCTGAAGAACTTACCTGGGCTCCATTTAAAACCAGGTGAACTATTTCCTTATCATCGGTATCGATCACTATCTGCCCCTCATTGAGAGAACCGGTTACGACGTACAATCCGGCTGCATTTATGGTAACCGTGCTGCCGTTGACAACCGCTCCCTGACCATTTAAGCTAATTGCGTTCCCATTCAGGGTAATTTGGGATGCCTGGGAGTTCCAGCTGCTGTCCAGGTCCTGACTGTCAAAATCTACGGAAATGGAACTGGCCGAACTGGTCTGGGCGGTGCTCGTGCCTATCACCCCGCTTCCCGAACAGCCGTACAGAGTCCCGGCTAGAAGCAGGGTTGCCAGGGCCCCGCTCAATACTTTGCCTTTTAAACTGTCAATGAACATATCCATCTTTCCTTTCTAGTAGTCTGTAGCATCTAAAAGTTTAGTTTATTCACCGAGCAAAATTGTTGCAGGGGAAGGCGTCGGGCGGCTCCTTGCCGTCCTGGCACCGCCGCATTAGCCCGTCAGTGGGCGTCAAAAGAGTAATACTGGACGTATTGCAATTGACGACAACGCAGCCCTGCGGCAATTTGGCCGGCGAGAAACAAACTTTTAGATGGTATAGAGTACTAAAGATATACTCTATCTTCAAAGTCGCTGAAGGTCAGTGCGATGTCCAGATTGCCGTTCCGGCAGCGCAGTTCATCCAGGAACTCCTTTTGCGGGCAATCATTTTTTAACCTGATACGATAAACCAGTTTGAACAATGAACCGAAATCGCTCGTCTTTACCGTCTTCATAGTCCAGGAATCGGTGTACCTGCTGAAGATATCATCAAACAGGGACTGGTAGTTCAGGTTTTCCGGTATAGTTATCTTTAAAAGCATGTCGTTGCCGCGCGGGCTGGCATACCTGACTTTATTCAGTACCAGCATTACCGAGCAGAGCACCACCGCGAACAGGGCCGCATATTCAACGTGTTTCATACCACAGGCCAGGCCCACCGCCAGGGAAAAGAAAACGTAGGCTATGTCTTTGGGGTCTCCGGGAGCGCTTCGGAAGCGGATCAGGGAGAAAGCACCAGCCAGGCTGAATGCTCTTGCCACGTTGTCTCCGATCATCAGGATGATGATGGCTATTATAGCCGGAAGCATAATAAGGGTGACGGTGAATGACGGTGCATAGCCTTCCTCCTTGTGAGTCCAGATATAGGCGCGGCTGATGAGAAGACCCAAACCAAGCGCTCCGGCCAGTATCAAAAGGGTTGTTGTGATGCTCAAGGTCTGAGCAGTGCTGGTTGAAGCAAGTATTGATTCTAACAATGCTGGTGCCTCCTTTCTTAATAATTACCCGGCTTTTCTCAAGCTGAAAGCGGGCTGTCGGTTTTTTAAATATCGGCGGTACTCTTCGCCATACTTTGAAAAACTGGTCTTGTATATCTCATTCTCCGATAGGA
>JBDKUE010000228.1:0-8784 GCA_039679855.1 Syntrophomonas sp. | reverse complement strand
CAACTTCATGCCCGATCAGAGCATGCGGCTTAATCTTTTACAGTGCCGCCCCCTGCAGACCTGGAAGAGAATCAACCGGCCGGGCCGCCGGGAGGCCAGCAGTGACGCCCGGGTTATCATAAAGACGCAAGGCCGGTTTATGGGCGGAGACGATCTGCCCATCATCGAACGGATAATATACGTTGAGCCCCAGGCTTATGCAGCTCTAACCGTAAATGACAAATATCAAATTGCCCGTCTGGTGGGAAGGATAAACCGGGCTTTTGCCTCCCGGATGCGTTCGCTGGCCTTTATCGGCCCGGGCCGCTGGGGGACCAGCACGCCCTCCCTGGGGGTGCCGGTAAGCTTTGCTGAAATATCTCAGGCCGGCCTGCTGGTTGAGGTGGCGGTAAGGCAGCAGGGTTATATACCGGAGTTGTCATTTGGCACTCACTTCTTTCAGGATCTGGTGGAGACCAAGGTTTATTATGCGGCTGTCTTTCCGGATGATGAAGAAGTGGTATTTGATGAGGGGTTTCTGCTACAGCAGCTCAACAACTTCCCAACCCTGTGGCCGGAATACGCTCGCTGGCAGGACGTTATAAAATTGATCGATCTTCAATCTCTAGGCCAGGCCTTGTATTTGGACATGGACTGGAAAACCCAGGATTTTTATGCCTATATTGACAAGAACCGGTCATAATTGTCGGACAATTATCGAAATAATGAAGGGATGAACACTTTTAAGGCGAATACTATCCGTAGTACTAGCAGCGTATATTCGTACCAGATCTATGCAATCATATTTGCCGAGTTACGTGACAGACGGAGGTGTCGCCGATGAGAAAAATAGAAGCCATAATCCGCCCTGCCAAACTGGAAGAATTGAAAGCAGCCCTGAACGAAGTTGATATACGTGGCATGACCGTATACAATGTTATGGGCCGGGGCATGACCCAGGGGGTCATACAGTACTACCGGGGGCAGGAGGTAAGCGTCGACTTGTTCCCCAAAGTTAAATTGGAGATCATTTGTCGTGAAGCTGAAAAGGAGAAGATTATCGATATAATCCTCAAGGTATGCTCAACCGGTCAGATCGGGGACGGCAAGATATTCGTCTCCCCGCTGGAGGAGATCATCCGCATCCGGACCGGTGAACGGGGGGACTCTGCTCTATAAGCGACAGTCGGCTATGTAGATACATTTTCTTCATCACTATATAAAATGGGGTGAGAGAAGAGTATGCTTCTATTTGCCCTTCGCAACAAGGTCACGGAAGAGCATCCCATGCAGTGCCCCTGATACATCGAGTTAGGATTTTTTGCACCCTGCTTCAGGGGTGCTTTTACTTTTCTAACTTGACTGCCAGCGGGCGGCGATGGGCATCCGGCGCCCCCCTCCAAAGGCTTTGCTGCTGACTTTCAAACCCGGAGCAGCCTGACGCCTTTTGAACTCATTGCGATCCACCTGTTTAACCACCCAACTGACGGTTTCTTTATCAAAACCCATGTCAACTATTCGGGAGGGCGGGCAGTTCTCTTCGATATAGTAGTACAGGATCTGGTCCAATATCTCATAGGGGGGCAGGGAATCCTGGTCTTTTTGGTCAGGCCGCAGCTCGGCGGAGGGGGCTTTGTTGACTATTGCCTCCGGGATCACTTCCCGGTGGCGGTTTATATAACGGGCCAACTCGTACACCATGATTTTGGGAACATCGGAGAGGACACTTAAACCGCCGCTCATATCGCCGTATAATGTACAATAGCCCACGGCCAGCTCGCTCTTATTGCCGGTAGACAGGACCAGGCAGCCGAAGGCGTTGGAAAAGGCCATGAGCAGGTTGCCGCGGATGCGGGCCTGAATGTTTTCCTGACTCAGCCCGGTCGAGGCAGGTTCCCAATAAGGCTGCATAGCCCTTTGGTAAGATGAAAAGATATCGTTGATAGGCAGGGTATGGTGTTTAATGCCCAGACGGGCCGCCAAATCCAGGGAATCATCTACACTTCCACTGGATGAATACGGGGAGGGCATTAGCAAGCCCAGGACATTATCGGGACCCAGTGCATGAACCGCCAGGCAGGCGGTGACCGCCGAATCGATGCCGCCTGATAATCCCAAGACTGCTTTCTTGAAGCCACTCTTGTGCAGGTAATCCCTTATTCCCAGGCTAAGGGCCTGATACAGGGTAGCGACCGGTTCCAATGGGACAAAGGGATGCCCGGATTGGTGAATACCGAGGTCAATAGTATGCAGCTCTTCTTCAAAAGCCGCTCCCTGCCATAACAGCATCCCTTGATTATCGAGCACCATGCTCTGCCCATCGAAAATCAGCTCATCATTAGCGCCCACCTGGTTGACATAAACCAGGGGTATTCCATGTCGGCAGGCATGATTGGACAAAAGCTTATAGCGGGTGTTGTCTTTTCCGATCTGGAACGGTGAGGCGGAAATATTAATAAGCAGCGAGGCGCCTTCTGCGGCCAATTCACCAATGGGATCCCTGTTGTAGAGGGGCCGGGGCCAGAACAAGGGGTCATTCCAGGCGTCCTCACATATTGATATACCCAGCCGCTCTCCGCCAAAAGGAAATACCATTATCGAAGCGACCGGATCAAAATAACGGGTTTCATCAAATACATCATAGGTTGGCAAAAGGCTCTTGCTCTGCTGAAATAATATCTTACCCTTTCCAATCAAGAGAGCGCTGTTGTACAGCCCCTTGCCCAAACTGGCACCCGGTTGAGGAATCCCCAGGAGAATAGCCGTTTCCGGATATTGTTTGGACAGGGCCAGAACATCGAGCAACGCAGCGTTGGTCTGCTGAATAAACCAGGGCATTTCCAGCATATCGCGCGGAGGATATCCGGTTAAAAACAGCTCGGGCAGGATCAATAATTGACTGCCGGCGTTTTTAACCTGTTCCAGGGATTGGCGTATCTTATACAGGTTGTGTTCAAGGTCTCCCACCAGCGGATTCAACTGGGCGATGCTGATCTTCACATATGCCACCCTCTCTGGGATGATTTTTATATAGGGTAACATCCAGGTGTCTGGCAATCAAGCTGAAGAGACTTTTTGGCACCAGGGCCGGAGAATTTTGCAGCAGGGGGACGGAGATTTGGTGCAGGATGGTCAGGCACATTTGCATGAAAAAGAACATATATAATCATGAGGCAAAGGCGCCGGGGCATCCCCAGGCGCCCTTTTTCTGCAGCTAAATAAGGAGTGAAAATATGTGTGGGTTTCGCGGCTGGCTAGATTGGAAAAGGGATTTAGAAAAGCAGACTGCGACTATAGAAGCCCTGTCCGAAATGTTGGTCCATCGAGTACCAGATAGCAGCGGCTATTTCATATCCGGGCGGGCCCTTCTGGGGCACCGGCGGCTGGTGGTGGTTGATCCGGTAGGAGGGGCTCAACCCATGCAGCGGACCTATAGGGGGAGCTCCTATACCATAGTCTACAACGGTGAATTGTACAACACCGACGAACTCAGAAGGGAACTTGGGTCCCGGGGGTACGAATTTCAAACCCGCAATTCCGATACAGAAGCCCTCCTATTCGCTTATATGGAATGGGGGCCTGACTGCTTGTCCCGCTTTAATGGGATTTTTGCCTTTGCAATATGGGATCACCAGTTGGAAAGGCTGTTTATGGCCAGGGATCGATTGGGAGTAAAACCACTGTTTTACTGCCCAATAAAAGATGCCCTGGTTTTTGCATCAGAATTGAAATCCCTGTTGGCCCATACTGGTGTGAGGCCGGTACTTGATGAGATCGGTCTGGCCGAACTCCTGGTAATGGCCCCTTCACGTACGCCCGGCCACGGGGTTTTTCAAGGGATTAAGGAGCTGAGGCCCGGCTGGTCACTAAGCTTTTCCCGGCATGGTTTGCACCTGGAGCAGTACTGGCAGTTAAAGAGCATGGTCCATACTGACGACCTTGAAACATGCACCAGAACCGTTGCTGAGATATTCAGCGATGCGGTATACAGGCAGACCCGGGCTGATGTGCCGGTGGCCACTTTCCTATCGGGTGGATTGGATTCCAGTGCGGTTACCGCCCTGGCCGTTCCTGCTATGGGTGATCAGGGGCTGCCTACCTTAAGTTTTTCCGTTGATTATGCCGGTAATGAGACCCACTTTGCCTCCAGTATGTACCAGCAAGACGCCGATTTCATGTGGGTAGAACAGGCGGCGGAAATGCTTCACAGCCAGCATCATTCGATAATTCTAGACAACCGCGAACTGGCCGACAGCCTGGTCTGGGCCATGCAGGCCGCCGATTATCCGGCTATGGCCGATATTGACAGCTCCCTGCTGCTTTTTTGCCGGGAAGTAAAGAAATACGTTACTGTAGCCCTTTCCGGCGAATGCGCTGATGAAATATTTGGGGGCTATCCCTGGTTTCACTGGGAAGATAGGGGCGATGAGACCTTTCCCTGGATCCGTTCCGTTGATGAGCGCCTGGCTTTAATAAGTCCGGATCTCAAGTCCTGGCTGCCTGAGTACTTCCGGGGCTACCTATTGGAACGCTACCGGGAGGCGGTGAAAGAAGTGCCGGTATTGGATGGAGAATCTGATTTTGACGCTCACAAACGGCGTTTGTTTTACCTGTGTCTGACCCGGTTTATGCCCACCCTGCTGGATCGCAAAGACCGAATGAGCATGGCCAGTGGATTGGAGGTGCGGGTGCCCTTCGCCGATCACCGCCTGCTCGAATATGTGTGGAATGTCCCCTGGAACATAAAGAACCATGACCAGCAAGCCAAGGGGCTGCTGCGCCGTTCATTACAGGGAATTGTGCCGGATTTTATTCTCAACAGGCCCAAGAGCCCTTATCCCAAGACTCACCATCCGGACTATCTAAACCTGGTCAAGGCGCGGGCGCGGCAAATCGTAGAATCGAAGGAAGAGCCGCTCGGTCAGCTGTTAAATACCAAGGCTTTACAATCACTTATGCAGAGCGGGCGGCAGGTCTTTTCCCGACCCTGGTTCGGCCAGCTTATGGCCGACGCCCAGTATTATGCCTGGATGATTCAACTAAATACCTGGCTTAAGGACTATTCAGTTAAAATTAAAATCTAGATAGCAAGTTCAGGGAGAAGGGACAATTGGGACGGTGCTGATTGTCCCCGGCTTTTTACTCCGGCCACAGGTTTTTTTCCCAGCGTTCTGCATAGTCATTATGGTCTCCTTGCAGAAGGGCGGCAAAACATTGAACCGCCTTTAAAGCGTCCCCCACCGGATAATAAAATGCGTTCCAATTCTCGCTGTCTTCTCCGTCGTGATTGGGGATCACCCAATCAAAATGCCAGGCCAGCTGCAGCTCAACCGGGGCGCTCTGAGCCCTTTTTTCAATGTTCTCCAGATCCGATAGGGACAGAAGTCCTTTTTGTTTTTGAGTGCGCCGCAACAGTTTGCGCCGCTGAATATCGGTCACCATTTCGGCCAGATTGACACCCAGCTGTTTGTACCAGAAAATCTCAGCCCTGGACATGGGGGAAAGAAATACTCTCAACATCGGGATTTGAGTGAGCTCGGGCAGCTCCCACAGGGCCCGGGGAACAAAAGGATTTCCTTCAAAGAAGATATCCTTGCCCTGGTCAATGATGGAGCTCAGTTCATCAAGATCTACTCCCTGCAGGTCGCCCCGTACGTCTAGAAGCACAAAGCGTTCTTGTTTTCTCAGGCGTTCCATCTCGTCACGGGAGCGAAAATAGTAGTCCACTCCCTCCAACTCTCCGGGCCGCGGTTTTCTACTGTTGTAGAGCACCATTTTATGAAGATTGTTCGCCATCTGGGGATAAAGCGTCTCCAGGGCCTGACATAAAGGCCCTTTGCCTACACAGGACGGCCCGCTTAACATCACAAATCTTCCTCTTTTCAAATTATAACTCCCCCCTGTTCCTAAAGAACCAGTTGATGCATGACCATTTGATCTGCTTCGGTAAGCTGATTGCACAGGCAAACATCTGCTGCCGGAATACTTCTTCGTTGTCCTGCTACTTCCCTTTAACCACCCATTCAAGCACTGTATACCCAATCCGTTTATTAATATACAGCTTATGAGCAAGTATACAATATTCTACGGCTTTTCTACTTGTGCATTCATAAGAGCCATTGTAGAATGAAAAGCGAAGATAAGCCGATGAAGTTAATATAATCTATTGGGCAATGACGTCCTTCGGATAGCTGGCAACAAAATTGTAGCCTTATTCAAAGGCGTTTTTTTGTTTTTTAGCAAGCTAGTAATGTAAGGTGGTGGTGCAATTGGTCGGGAAAATAATTATTGCCCATCCGTCAGCTGCCGAACGGAAGATAATCGTAGACATTCTGCGCAAGGCCGGCCATCAGATAGTGGCCGAGACCAGCGACATGGGGCACACCTTCCGCCGGGCCAGGACTCTATACTGCGACCTGGTGGTGGTTGACAGTGGTTTAGAGGGAGGAACAGGCATTAAGACGGCTACCATAATAGAGGAAGATCAACTGGCCGCGGTGTTGTTCCTGGCCGCCTCTGATAACGATCAATACGCCAAGCGCTTTCATTATCTGGTAAAACCGATCTACGATTATACTCTGGTTCCAGCCGTTGAATCCGCACTGCTGTTCTGGAAGCGGCAAAATGAAATGATGTCTCGAATAAGGCAGTTAGAGGATAAGCTGGAAACCCGCAAAATGGTGGATAAAGCCAAAGCGCTTCTAATGAAGAAGGGTGAGATGAGTGAAAACGACGCCCACCGCTTCATCCAGAAAGAAGCCATGCGCCGGGGGGCAACACTTCGAGAAGTAGCGGCAGAAATATTAGCCAGGGGTTCGCTTGTAGGCGAAACACCGGGAAAGGAGAGTCGATAAATATGATGAGCAAAGAAAAGAAGATCGAGGTAATTGAAAAAGTAAAAGAAAATGGAGTCCGGTTCCTGCGCCTGCAGTTTACCGATGTTACCGGAGTATTGAAAAACGTAGCCATTCCAGTAAGCCAGTTAGAAAAAACTTTGGATGGAGAGCTGATGTTTGACGGTTCTTCAATTGAAGGATTTGCCAGGATAGAAGAATCAGATATGTTCCTTATCCCGGATCCGGATACCTTCGTGGTATTTCCCTGGCGTCCGGCAACTGGAGGAGTAGCCCGCATGATCTGCGACGTCTACACTCCCGAGCCCAACAAGGCGCCTTTTATCGGCGACCCTCGCAGCAACCTGAAGCGGATTGTAAAAGAAGCTCATGAAATGGGGTTTGTCATGAATGCGGGTCCGGAATGTGAATTCTTCTTGTTTACGGTTGATGAACAGGGCCACCCGGTTGTAGCCACTCAGGATGAAGCCGGGTACTTCGACCTGGCTCCAGTTGACTTGGGTGAAGACGCCCGCCGGGACATGGTCTGCACCCTGGAAGACATGGGATTTGAAATCGAGGCTTCCCACCATGAGGTGGCACCTGGACAGCATGAAATTGATTTTAAATACGGTCCAGCACTTAGGGTTGCCGACGACATTGTAACCTTCAAACTGGTAGTGCGCACTATTGCCCAAAGACATGGATTACATGCCACCTTCATGGCCAAACCAATTGCCGGAATCAATGGTTCGGGAATGCATACCCATCAATCACTATCCAGCCTGGATGGCAAAAACTTGTTCTATGATCCGAGCGCTCCGCATGGGCTGAGTGACCTGGCCCGCTGGTACATGGGCGGTATTATGAGCCACGCCCGGGCCTTAACCGCGATTACCAATCCGACCGTTAATTCTTACAAACGCCTGGTGCCCGGCTATGAGGCTCCGGTTTATGTAGCCTGGTCGGAAGCCAACCGCAGCTGTCTGGTCAGAGTGCCGGCCAAGCGTGGAGCTTCCACCCGCATTGAGGTGCGCCACCCGGATCCGATGTGTAATTCTTACCTGGCTCTGTCGGTAATGCTCGCTGCCGGTCTGGATGGAATCAAAAACAAAATCGAACCGCCGGCACCAGTAGATGCCAATATTTATCATATGTCAGCAGCAGATCGCGCAAAACTCGGGATTCCCAGTCTGCCCGGCTCACTTCCTGAAGCCTTAGAGGCTCTGAGCCAGGACGAAGTCATCAAAAATGCCCTGGGACCCCATATCTACAAGAAATTCGTTGCAGCTAAAGTTGCAGAGTTTGAGCGCTATAACACCGATGTACATCCCTGGGAAATTGCCGAATACCTGAAGAGTTTCTAGATGGTGATCAAGCCAAATCAAATATTTCGGCATTTATCTTGCTCTAAAGGACCAACGACGGAACAAAAAGAGATGGGTACAATTATGAATATAATTGAAGAGTTTAGAACAATTGCAGGCGATATAAGAATTATCGACAAACCGGAAGAGAAAGAGATGTACAGTCATGACATCGGCGACGTACCCTCTTTCATGACCAAACTGTTATTTAAAACGCAGCCATCCTTCGTGGTGCAGCCCAAAAATGTCGCAGAAATCAAAAAGGTTTTAACTTTTGCCAATGAGAAGAAGATCCCGGTCATACCACGCGGAGCCGCTTCATGGGGATTTGGCGGCGTCATCCCCACCAGGGCCGGGATCGTGGTTGATCTGTCCCCTTTTAGAAAAATCATCGAAATCAACCCGGAACAAAAGACCGCCCGGGTTGAAGCGGGTGCACGCTGGAGCGATATAGACATCGTTGCAAAAAAGCAGGGGCTGTCCTTGATGACTTATCCATCAAGCAAATTTTCCACAGTGGCGGGATGGATTGCAACCGGCGGCTACAGTATCAACAGTTTCCGCTATGGCCACCTGTCAAAACAAATCCAGTCCATGACCGTGGT
>JBDKUE010000143.1:0-2772 GCA_039679855.1 Syntrophomonas sp. | reverse complement strand
TTTATGCTCACTGTTCCACCTCCGATGCCTAAAGAACTTCAGGAGCTAGAGATACAATCTTCATAAAGTTTTTATCCCTCAGTTCCCTGGCTACTGGCCCAAATATGCGCGTACCTTTGGGGTTGTTGTTATCGTCAATTATTACGGCAGCATTTTCCGAAAAGGCGATGTACGATCCGTCGGGGCGTCTGATCTCCTTTTTGGTCCTAACCACCACGGCTTTCACCACGTCACCCTTTTTTACAACCCCGCCCGGGGCTGCTTCCTTAACGGCGACAATGATGATGTCTCCGACGGTTGCGTAGCGGCGCATCGAGCCGCCCAGGATTTTTATGCATAGCACCCGTTTTGCTCCGGTATTGTCACCTACCTGAAGCATGGTCTCCTGTTGAATCACGGTGTTAAACCTCCTTCAAGTCCTGACTTATTCCAGAGTCTTGGCTCTTTCGACGACTTCGATAAGGCGCCAGCGCTTGTCTTTGCTCAAAGGCCGGCATTCCATGATCCTTACAACATCGCCGATTTTTGCTTCATTGCTTTCATCATGGGCCTTGTATTTCTTACTGGTCCTGATGGTCTTCTTGTAAAGGGGATGCTGTTTTACAGTCTCAACCAGGACGGTGATGGTTTTTTCCATCTTGTTGCTGGTCACGGTTCCTATTCTAACTTTTCTGTTTCCACGTTCTTCAGCCACTCCTAGACCTCCTTCTAGCCCTTGTTTTCGCGCGCCAGTTCTCTTTGCCTGAGTAAGGTCTTGCACCTGGCTATATTCTTCCGTACGTCACGAATACGCATCGGGTTGTCGAGTTGGCCAGTTGCAAGCTGAAACCTGAGGTTAAAGAGTTCTTCTTTGTAGGTGGAAACCTGCTTTTCCAATTCGTCGTCTGTCAGCTCTTTAAACTTTTTAGCTTTCACTAGCCTCACCACCCATTTCTTCTCGTTTTACGAATTTGCACTTGATCGGCAGCTTATGGGAAGCCAGGCGCATGGCTTCCTTGGCCACCTCTTCACTGACGCCGGAAAGTTCAAACATGATCCGGCCCGGCTTTACCACGGCTACCCAGTGTTCCGGTGAACCCTTTCCTTTTCCCATTCGGGTTTCGGCCGGTTTCACGGTCAAAGGACGATCCGGGAAAATCTTTATCCACAACTTACCGCCTCTCTTGATGTAGCGGTTGATGGCTATACGGGCCGCTTCGATCTGGCGGTTGGTCAACCAGCCGGTATCCATGGCCTGCAGACCGTAGTCTCCGTAGGTAACCTCATGACCTTTATGAGCATTCCCCTTGGCATGGGGGCGATGTTGTTTTCTGTATTTGACTCTTTTAGGGGTAAGCATTATCTATCTGCCTCCTCCACTGCTTTCTGCTTGGGCCGTTGCTTGGCTTCAGGCAGTATTTCTCCCCGGTTGATCCATACTTTGATGCCAATCTTACCGTAGGTGGTGTTGGCCTCGGCAAAACCATAGTCAATGTCCGCCCGCAGGGTGTGCAGAGGCACCTTGCCTTCGGCATACCACTCGGTGCGGGCGATTTCTGCTCCGCCCAGGCGTCCGGATATGGCTACCTTGATTCCTATGGCTCCAACTCTCATGCTTCTGCCCACCGACTGTTTCATGGCCCGGCGGAACGATACCCTCTTTTCCAGTTGCTGAGCCATATTCTCAGCCACGATCTGGGCGTCCAGTTCCGGCTTGCGGATTTCCTGGATATTGATGTTGACGTTCTTGCCGGTCATACTATTCAACGAAACCTTGAGATTCTCAACCTCGGTTCCGCCGCGTCCAATGATAATTCCCGGCTTGGCGGTATGAATGGTGATGCGCATCCGGTTTCCGGTTCTTTGTATCTCCACCCGGGAGACGCCGGCTGCATAAAACCGGGTCTTGATATAGTTGCGCACCCTGTAATCTTCGTGCAGCAGGTCGGTATATTCACGGTCTGCGTACCAGTTGGAATCCCAGTCTCTGATTATTCCCATTCGAAATCCCTTAGGATGTACTTTCTGACCCACTATTTTACCTCCCTTTCCTTGAGTACCACGGTGATGTGGCTGGTTCTATGGCGCCTGACGTCTGCTCTTCCATAGGCTCTGGGCTGCATTCTCTTAATAGTAGGCCCTTCATTTATATATATCTCGGCTACGTACAGGTCATCGGAATCCATGTCATAGTTGTGCTCAGCATTTGCCATAGCCGACTTTAAGACCTTGTTGATCAGCGGAGCGGATTTCTTATTGGTATAACGCAAAATGCCTACTGCTTCTTTCACATCCTTGCCCCTCAACAAATCAGCTACCTGACGTGCCTTGAAAGGGGATACCCGGATAAAACGGGCATGTGCTCTTGCTTCCATTACTTTTGCTCCCCCTTTCTAGCGCGAACGGCTGAACTTTTCAGATTTACCGGCATGCCCCCGGTAGGTTCTGGTCGGAGCAAACTCACCCAGTTTTAATCCCACCATGTCTTCGGTGATGTAAACCGGTATGTGTTTTCTCCCATCGTGTACGGCCAGGGTGTGCCCCAGCATCTGCGGCATGATGGTGGACCGGCGAGACCAGGTCTTGATAACCTTTTTCTGTCCGGTCTGGTTCAAATCTTCTATCTTCTTGAGCAGTTTTGCTTCACAATAAGGTCCCTTTTTTAACGATCTACCCATTTAAAGACCTCCCTTACTTGCGTTTCTTGACAATCATCTTGTCAGAAGGCTTTTTCTTACGGGTCTTCCCACCGATGGCAATCTGACCCCAGGGAGAAACCGGATACTTCCTGCC